>JBDNBC010000316.1:0-13149 GCA_039768115.1 Oceanococcaceae bacterium | reverse complement strand
GGCGTGGGCAAAACCACAACAAGCGCGTCGTTTGCCTGTGGACTGGCCAAGAAAGGTCACAAGACCGTCGTCATCGATTTCGATGTGGGCTTGCGCAACCTTGACCTGATCATGGGGTGTGAGCGCCGCGTGGTTTACGACTTCGTGAACGTCGTCCACGGCGAGGCCAACCTCAAGCAGGCCCTGATCAAGGATAAGCGCATCGACAACCTGTACGTGCTTGCGGCCTCGCAAACGCGCGACAAGGATGCCTTGACCGAAGAGGGCGTGAAGACGGTCCTTGATAACCTGGCCAAGGAATTCGAATTCATCATTTGTGATTCCCCGGCCGGCATCGAGAAGGGGGCGTTTCTGGCGATGACCTTCGCCGATGAAGCCCTGGTTGTAACCAACCCCGAAGTGTCTTCGGTGCGTGACTCCGACCGGGTCCTGGGGCTGCTGCAGTCGAAGACCGAAGGCGCCAAAACCGGCAAGCCGCCGAAAGAGCATCTGGTCATCACCCGCTATAACCCGGAGCGCGTGCAACTCGGCGAAATGCTCTCCGTGGACGATGTGCAGGAAATCCTGTCCATCCCGCTGCTCGGGGTGATCCCCGAGTCGAAGTCGGTGCTGAACAGCTCGAACTCCGGAACGCCCGTGGTGCTGGAAGATCAAACGGATGCTGGTATGGCCTACACCGACCTCGTGGCCCGCTTCCTCGGCGAGGATCGCCCGATGCGGTTCGTATCCTCCGAGAAGAAGGGTTTCCTCAGCCGCCTGTTCGGAGATTGAGATGTCCTGGTTGACTGAGCTGTTTCGCGAACGCAACAAGCAATCTGCCAACACCGCCAAGGAGCGGCTCAAGCTGGTCGTCGTGCATGACCGCAACCGCGCCAAGGGCGGCCCGAGCTTCCTGCCTGAGTTGCAGAAAGATATTCTCAAGGTGATCCGGCGCTACGTTCAGGTGCCGGATTCCGCTGTGCAGATTGACGTTCAGCGCGACGACAATACTGAAGCCCTCGAGGTCACCATCTCGCTACCGGAACGTCCGACCGAGGCGCAGGCCGGTAGCAAGAGCCGCGCGGCGCACTAACCGGGCGGCTCAGGCTGCGGGTTGCTGCAGCAGCGTGTCCAGGGTGGTTTCACCCAGCGCGTTTTCCCGAGCCTGTTGTAGCTGTTGCTGAATCCCCCGCACGGCGACGGTGGCCGCGACCCGCGGCCCGCACGCGCGCGGCGTCGTTAGCGGCAGGGAATGCAGAAGTATGCTCGAGGGACTGCGTGCCAGCAGGAGTCGCCCGCTGGCGTCATCCGCGAGCACGCCGGCCTGGATCAACTCTTCGAGCACGGCCAGCAGGTGTTCCGGCTCGGCCTGTAGCTGGCGCAGCAGGTCTTCCGTAACCAGCGGCGGTTGGGCCTGGCGAAAGCTCTGGCCAATGGTGACCAGCACGTCGAGCATCAGCGTCTCGCGCTCCAGGGGCGTCTGTCGGGGCAGGTGTCGGTCTGGTCGCTGATAACGCGGGTTTTGCGCCAGGAAGGTGATCTGACACCCGACCAGCAGAATCAGCCAGGCGATGTACAGCCAGATCAGCAGCAGAATCAGGATGGCAAAGCTGGAATAGACGGCATTGTAATTGCCGCTGTTGGCGACAAAGCTGGCAAAACCGATTGTCGCCGCCTGCCATAGCAGCCCACTGACCACCCCGCCAAGTGCTGCCGGCCCGAGGCGCACACGGGTGTTCGGCACGAACAAGAACATCGAAGTGAATACCAGACAGATCATCGCGAAGGGCATCAGCCGGCCGACCAGGATGGCGCCCTCACCGAGCCCCGGGATCGTCAGCAAACTGGAAACCACCCGGTTCGAACTCAGCGTCGCCGTGATGCCGATAATCAGTGACAGCGCCAGCGGGCCGACCAGCAACGCCACCAAATACTGCGACACCCGCTGCCCGAGCGAGCGGGTGCGCGGGATATGCCAGATGTGATTGAAGGCCGCTTCGACCTTCTGAATCATCGCCAGCACCGTGTAGAACAGTAGCGCCACACCAATCGAGCCCAGCACGCCGATTTTGACGTTGTCGACAAAGCCGAGCAGTGTTTCGGTGATACGTGGCGCTTCGCTACCCAGCGGTTCGAGCAGATTGAGCAGCATCGGCTCGATCTGGTTGTGGATGCCTAGCCCCTTGAACAACGAGAAAGACAGCGCCAGAAGCGGCACCAGCGCCAGCAGCGTGGTGTAGACCAGGCTCATGGCGCGCAAGGTCAGGTCGCCATGACGTATCTCGCGGATCGTGCAGATCACCAGGCGCAGAACCCGACGCAGCGGCAGTGGCATCGGCCCCGGCTGGTCGCTCCAGATGCGCGCGTAATAGATATGCAGATTGTCGAGCAGCGTTGACATCGCAGGCAGGGGCGGCAAAAACGCTCATGAGGGTAAGCCGATGTCTCACTCGCTGCACGTGGGGGAGGCCGACACTGCACTGCGCTGTCGTGGCAGCGCACGAGTTGTTGTCCATTGTGAGCAGCAAGTCGCTAGTGGCAATCAAAGGGGGGATTGAAAAATGTTGCACTGCACCACTTGACTGATGCTGCAGTGCAATATATGATGCATTGCAACAAATGGTGCAGCACAGCAAAAAACTGAGTGGCGTCATTTCTTACCACGGCTCGCCGTCAGTCGCCCCCCACCCGTAGAGGAGTTCATTCCATGCAAGCACAAATTCAAGAGATCATCGAAAAAGCCAAGGCCCGCGTAGAGACCCTGCGTAAAGATGCCGAGTCCCGCGTTGAGAAAGTCCGCGGCGAAGCCAAGAGCCGCTTCGACCTGGTCAACGGCCGCGCCGAAAAGGCCATCAAAGTGTCGAAGGACACGGCCAAGAAAGCCGGTGACCTGTTCAGCAAAGCCGCCAAGGATCTGGTCGAAGTCAACAAGACCGCAGGCAAAGACCTCGTCGCCAACGCCAAGAGCAGTGTCGAGAAAGCGCGCGAGGCCGGTGTCAAAGCCGTCGCTCAGAAGCCTGTCGAATTCCTGCCGCAGGGCCGTGAGTCCGTGACCAAGGCCTTCGAAGTGTCCAAGACCACCGTCGTCAAGAGCGCGGAAGACCTGCAGAAGCTGGCGACCTCCGGCATCGAAGGCGTGAAAGCCGCCGTCGAAGGCAAGAGCGTTGTGGCCAAGAAAGCCACTGCCAAGGCCACGACGGCCAAGCGCAAGACCACCACGGCGGCCAAGAAAGCGACCACGACAGCCAAGAAAGCGGTCGAGGCAGCAACCGAGTAAACCGGTTCTCCCCCCGGTGACGTGACCAAAAGCGTCATCGACCCCGGCCGGGGCACCCGCAAGGGTGCTCCGGTTTTTTTATGCCTAGTCCTCGGTTTTCTTGCGGCTGCGCGTGCGCCGCCGTGAGGGCGGCTCATCAACCGGAGGCTCCTCGTCGCCCAGCGTGGCATCAATAAACTTGCGCCAGGCCCGCATGCCGGTCTTGCCGCTCATGGTGTCGCGCAGAAAGGTGACCGGGTCAAAGGTTTCGCTGGAATTGGCGATCTTGTCGCGTGCGTAGCGAATCAGGTCTTCCTGCATGCCAGCAATGTCGGGCAAGCCCAGCAGCTGGCGAAATTCTTCGGGTGTGAGCTCGATTTCGATACGAACCTTCATGACAGAACCGGCGGCAACATGTCGGCCGGAGTCTACGCAGGGAGCGCCGCCGCCAGCAACAGGCCGGCGAGGGCGCCCTCCCGGGCCCTGCTCAGATGCGCTGGCGGTGGCCCGCGTTCTCGACAAAGCCCTGCAGCGGGGCCAGGTCTTCGCGGTCACGCAGGAACAGCGGTGGGCTCTCGGCGTAGGCGATGAGCAATCCCGCCAAGCTTTCCAGGCTGTTTAGATGCGTCCGCTCGTAGCCATGCGACGCGTCCACGCCAAAGCAGACCAGAGCCGTACGGATGTCATTGCCGGCCTCAAGGGCCGAAGCCGAATCCGAGCGGTAGTAGCGGAACACATCGCGCTGATGGAGGATGCCGTTGCTTTTGCACAGGTCGAGCAAGTGCCGAGTCAGATGAAAGTCGAAGGGGCCGACCTGATCCTTCATCGCGATGGTGACGCCAGTCTCCTTGGAGTTCTGGCCGGGGGCCGGCGTCGCGTTGTCAATGGTGACCATCTCGGCCACATCCTGATGCAACACGGCGGAACATCCTGAGCCCACCTCTTCGGAGATGGTGAACAGCAAGTGCACGTCGGTGGGCAGCGGGCGCTTCTCCTGGATCAGGTATTTGGTGGTGGCCAGCAGCGCCGCGACACCGGCCTTGTCATCCAGGTGCCGGCTGTTGATGAAGCCGGAGTCGGAAAATTCCGGACGCGGATCAATGGCCACAGTGTCGCCGATCTGAATGCCGATATCGGCCAATTCTTCGGCGCTGTGAACCAGCTCGTCGACGCGCAGTTCAACGTGATCCCAGGAAGATTTCTGCGTATCCACATCATCGTTGTACACATGTCCACTGGCTTTGAGCGGCAGGATGGTGCCGCGGATGCGCTGGCCGCTGTCGGTCATGATGTCGGCCCGTGCGCCTTCGGCGAAGCGCGAGGACCAGGTGCCTACCGGTGACATCGCAATCCGGCCATTGGGCTTGAGGGCCCGTACCATCGCGCCGATGGTGTCGAGGTGCACGACGATGGCCCGGTCCGGGCTCGGCACTTCGCCGGGCAGCGTGGCGCGAATCGCCCCGCGGCGGGTGAGCTCGAGGGTGACGCCCAGGCGCTCCAGTTCCTCGCCGGTGTAGCGGACGATCTCATCGGTAAAGCCCGAGGGGCTGGGAATGGCCAGCAAGTTCTTGAGTTGCTGGATGAGGTATTTGCTGTCGATGTTTTTCATCGTGCGGTCTCCGGAAAAAGTAAGTCGATGAAGCGCTGCGCCGTGGGTTGCGGCTCGTGGTTGGCCAGGCCAGGGCGCTCGTTGGCTTCGATGAAGGCGTAATGGGGATCGCTGGGACTGCGGACCATGAAGTCCAGCCCCGTGACCGGAATCTCCAGCGTGCGTGCGGCCGTTTCGGCGGCCCGGCGCAGTTCGGGGTGCAGGCTGTCAGTGACGTCGATCAGCATGCCGCCCGTGTGCAGGTTTGCCGTCCGCCGCACGGCTAGCGAGCGACCGCTGGAGAGCACCGTTTCCATGGTGTGTCCGGCATCCTCGATCGTGCGCCGGGTCTCGTCGTCGAGCGGAATGCGGCTCTCGCCATCGGTGGCGGCGGCGCGACGCCGCGAATGGCGCCGGATCAGCTCAAGGATGGTGTGCCGACCGTCGCCCATGATGGTCGCCGGCTCGCGGACCGCCGCGGCCACCACTTGATAGTCGATCACCACAAGCCGAAGGTCCTTCCCTTCGATGAATTCTTCGAGCAGCACTTTGCCGTACTCCCGCGCCTGGGCAATGGCCGCCGTCATGCTGTCTTCGTTGCGAATATCGACGCTGACGCCCTGGCCCTGTTCACCGTCCACCGGTTTGACCACGACGCGCCCGAACTGGTCGAGAAACTCTGCATTGTCGCGGGCGTCACCGGCGAGCATCTGCGCGGGCACCCGTACGTCATGCGGCTTGAGCAACCGGGCGCACAATGCCTTATCGGCACAGCGGCTCATGACCACCGCGGAGGTGAGGTCGGTGAGGGACTCGCGGCAGCGAATCCGCCGGCCGGCGTGGGTCAGGTTGAAATAGCCGCCGGCGGGATCGACCACATCTACGCGCACGCCACGGGCCAGCGCTTCATCGACGATGATGCGCGCATAGGGATTGAGGTCACGGCGTACGTCCGGGCCGACAAACAGCGTGCGGTTGAAGCGGTTCTTGCGTTTGACGCAGAACCATTGAACCCGTTGAAATCCCAGTTTCTCGTAGAGCGCAATCGCCTGCGTGTTGTCATGCATGACCGACAAATCCATCCACGCGCGGCCGCGGCCGCGAAAGCGTCCGGCGAGATTGCGCACCAGTGCTTCGCCGGTGCCGGGCAGGGCATGGTTGGGGTCAACGGCCAGGCACCATAACGAGGACCCCTGCTCAGGGTCATCGAAGGTTTCCAGATGATCGACACCGGTGACGGTGCCGATGATCTGCCCTTCATCGGTCTGCGCCACCAGAACCACGCGGCGCCGGTCGTGCAGGTTGTCAACCAGAAAATCGCTGCTGGCCTGCTTCATGCCGTGCTGGGCATACAGGCGGTTCACCTCGTCGGCATCTTCGCGTGACTGCATCCGGCGAATGGTGAAGCCCTCAGGCTGGCGGTCTTCCGGACGCAGCCGGTGCAATTCCAGCCGGAAGGTGTGGGAGGGGTCGAGAAAGACCTCCTGCGGGGCATAACTCACCAGCACGTGCGGTTCACTGACATACATCGCCAGGTCGCGACGCTGCTCGCCCTCCTGGACCAGTTCGCCGATCAGTTCGGCAGGGTCACTGGAGAAGGTGTGGGCGAACAGCAGCCGGCCCCAGCCGCAATCAAGCGTGACCTTGCGCTCGTCGGCTCGCAACGGATGCGCATCCGGACGGGCCTGCGGACGCATCGTCTGCTCCTGGCCGGGGCGGCGCAGGCGACGGGCCGTACGTGATCTCACGTGCGCCCCCCGACATGGGTACTCAGCCACAGTTCGAGCAGGCCCAGCTGCCAGCATTCGGAGCCACGCAGGGGCGTGATGAAGTGGTCGGGATCACTGAGCCTCTGGTCGACGGCAGTGCGATCCAGGAAGGCCGCGGTGTGCGCATTCGGACTGAGCAGATGATCCCGCAGCTGCTCCAGCAACGGGCCGCGCAGATACTTCAGCGCCGGCACCGGGAAGTAGCCCTTGGGCCGGTCGATGACTTCGCGCGGGACGATCTTGCGTGCCAGGCTTTTCAATAACCCCTTGCCGCCGTCAGCCAGCTTCAGGGCACTGGGCACGCGGGCAGCAAATTCGACGACTTCGTGGTCGAGGAAGGGCACCCGCGCCTCCAGTCCGAAGGCCATGGTCATGTTGTCAACCCGCTTCACCGGGTCGTCGGCCAGCATGACCTGGGTATCCAGGCGCAGGGCCTTGGCCACCGGGTCATCGGCGCCGGGCTTGGCGAAGTGCGCGGCTACGAACGCGCGGCTGGGGTCCTGTGCCGGGCGTGCCTCGGGGCGCAGCAGGGCGGCCATGCCGTCCGGTGTCTGATCGAAGAATGCCTGCGCATAGGTGTCCACTGGATTCCCACCTTCCTGCATCGGCGGATACCAGTGATAGCCGGCAAAGATCTCGTCGGCACCCTGGCCGCTTTGCACCACTTTCAGGTGCTCGCTGACGGCCTGTGACAGCAGGTAGAAGCCGACATTGTCATGGCTGACCATCGGCTCGCTCATCGCCGCGATGGTGTGCGGCAACGCGGCGGTCATGTCGATTTCCGGCACGGCGATCTTGTGATGATGGGTGCCGAACTCCTGCGCCACCCGGTCGGAGTAGCGGAATTCGTCACCCTCCACCTCGCCGCGCGAGTCAAAGCCCACCGAGAAGGTATGCAGGTCACGCTGGCCGGCCTCGGCCAGCAGGGCCACGATCAGGCTCGAATCCACGCCGCCAGAGAGCAGCACACCCACGGGCACATCGGCGACCATGCGCCGGTCAACGGCGCGGCGCATGACCGTGTGCAGCTCGTCTTCCCATTCCGCGGCGCTCCGGTCCGGGCTGTCGGGAAACGCGACATCCCAGTAGCGCCGGTCATCAACGCGGCCGTCCGCGGCGATTTGCCGGATCGTGGCCGGAGGCAACTTCTGCACACCGTTAAGGATGGTGTGCGGCGGCGGGACGACGGCATGCCAGCTCAGGTAATGATGCAGCGCCGTGGGATTGATCGACGTATCGACGTCGCCACCGGCCAGCAAGGCGGGCAAGGTAGAGGCGAAGCGCAGGCCGCCGTTCAGGGGCTGGACGTAGAGCGGTTTGATACCCAGACGGTCGCGCACCAGCCAGGTGGTGCGGCTGGAGCGTTCATGCAGCGCGAAGGCGAACATGCCGTTGAAGCGATGCACGCATTCCGGGCCCCACTCGTTCCAGCTGCGCAGGATGACCTCGGTGTCGCCCTGCGAGCGGAACACGTGGCCGCGGCCTTCCAGCTCCCGGCGCAGTTCGCGGTAGTTGTAGATGCAGCCGTTGAAGGCGATCGCATAGCCCGTGGCGTCATCGACAAAGGGCTGCGCGCTGGCATCGCTCAGATCGATGATCTTCAGCCGTCGATGGCCGAGCAGCAGCGGGCCGTCCTGGTGGAGACCCTGGCCATCAGGGCCGCGCGGGGCTAGCGCCGCGTTGATGCGTTGATGGGCGTCGCGGTCGGGTGAGCGGTTGTCATAACGGATTTCTCCGTGGAGTCCACACATGGATGATCAGATTCGTGCAAGTGAGAGGGGTGGCCCGGGTCCGTCGCCGGCGGCGACGTGGGCGGATGTGCCGGATCATCGGCAAGCAGCGCGGCGAGTTCGAGGATGCTGCCGAGAATGCGCCGCCGGCGTGTCGCCGACAGCACTTCAAAACGGGCGATGAAATTCGGCGGTAGCAGGGCGGAAGCCGCCTGCAAGGCCTGGGATCCGGCCGGGGTCAGCTCGATAACGGTGCGCCGGCCATCGGCCGGATCTCGCAGGCGTCGAAGCAGGCCCCGGTGGGCCAGGCGCAGAGTAATGTCAGTCGCCGTGGCTTGCGACATGGCCACCCGCTGGCCGAGCTCGGTGATCGATGGCGGCTGATCGCACTGGGCCAGCGCCGCCAGCGTCAGTGTCTGTGGCGCCGTCAGGCCGCTCAGGACGTTCTGCCGCCGCGAGTGCCGGTCAATCGCATGGTTGACGCGCCGCAGCGCGACGGCCAAGGCACCGACATCCTGATCCACATCGGAATTCATCGTGTTCAATGTATCGCACACGATGAATATCTTCAAGACGGCGTGCGGGTGCTTGCAGGAAAGTCAGGGCTCGGGGTCGCTATCATCGCCGGCTGTCATCCCTTATCCGCGAGACTCTCCCATGATCTTTGCCCGGTTGTTGTTTTCGTCCCCGATGGCGCGGCCGGCGCCGCGTGGCACCCATTTGCTCATGCTGCTGCTGGCCGGCGTGCTGGGGGCCTGTGGCGGCGACGGGTCCGGTGCACGTAACGGCGTGTTGACGGTTCAGCAGGCGTATGTCCAGTTACCGCCGCCGGGCGCGATGATGGCCGCCGGTTATTTCACGCTGAACAACGCCAGCGCCACGGATTACCTGCTGGTGGGTGTGGACGTTGAGGGTTTTGGCCGCGTTGAAGTGCATGAAACCCAGCTCGAAGACGGCATGATGCGCATGCGGCCTCGCCCGGAGCTGTCTTTGCCTTCCGGTGAGCAGGTGGAGTTTGCGCCAGGCGGCTTGCACCTGATGCTGATGCAGCCTGCCGATGATCTCCAGCCGGGCGCGCTGGCCGCCGGGCAGTTGCATTTGCGCCGGCCCGATGGCAGCGCACGAGAAGTGCCAATTCAGCTTGAGCTGCGCTCGCGGACGGCCCCGGCGGCCCCGGCTGAACACGGCTCGTGAGCTCGCGCGTGCGCCGGGATGCGCTGACGACGTCGCGTGCGGTTCTTGCCGTCGTCGTCGCGCTGTTCGTCAGCGCCTGTTCACCGCAGGTGGCGGAGTCTGACCCGGTCGAGCAAAGTCCCGCGGCGCTCCAGGCCCACAGTGAGGAATTCGCGCAGGGCATTGTCGAGGTGACGGACCGGGTCTGGATGGCCATCGGTTACGGGCTGGCCAACAGCATTCTGATCGAGGCCGATGATGGCCTCATCATCATCGACACGATGGAAACGTTGGCCGAGGGAAGGCGGGTCGCCACCGAGTTTCGTGCGCTGAGCGACAAGCCGCTAAAGGCGCTCATCTACACGCACAACCACACCGATCATGTATTCGGCGCCGAGGCTTTCGTCCAGGTGCTTGGCGCGCCCGATGTGCCGGTGGAGGTATTTGCGCATGAGAGCACAGCCGCAGCGGTGTACCGCATTGTCAGCGAATATCGCCCGATCATCACGGCTCGCTCGTTGCGCATGTTTGGCAGCGCGCTGACCGACAGCGAGCTGGTCAACAACGGTATCGGCCCGCGGTTGGCGATTGATGAGGATTCCGCATTCGGATTTGTCGCGCCGACACGGACGGTCCGTGACCGGCTGGCCGTGACGGTGGCCGGCGAGCCGCTGGAACTGGTGCACGCGCCCGGTGAGACCGACGACCAGATTTTTGTCTGGCTGCCGCAGCGCCAGGTGCTGGCGGTCGGCGACAACCTCTATAAAGCCTTCCCCAACCTGTACACGATTCGCGGCACCCCGTATCGCTCATTGAAAGACTGGGCGCGCAGCATCGATGCCATGCGCGCCCTGCCGGTGGCGTATCTGGTCCCGAGCCATTCCCGCCCGTTGCAAGGGGCGGCGGAAGTGCAGCGGGTGCTGACCAACTACCGCGATGCCATTCGCTACGTTTACGACCAGTCGGTGCGCTGGATCAATGCCGGCCTGACGCCGAATGAGCTGGTCGAGCGCGTGCAGCTGCCGCCGCATCTGGCTCAGGAGCCCTATCTGGCTGAGTTTTACGGCACGGTGCGCTGGTCGGCGCGGGCCGTTTTTGCCGGCAACCTGGGCTGGTTTGACGGCAACCCGACCACGCTGGACCCGCTGCCGCCGGTCGAGCGGGCGCAGCGTCTGGCCACGCTGGCCGGCGGGGTCGCTGCCCTGCAGCGGCAGTTGCGCGAGGCCGTCGATGCCGACGATAACGCCTGGGCGCTGGAGCTCAGCGACGCCCTGCTGCGTCTCGACCCGGACGACGCCGCGGCGCGTCAGTTGCGGGTGAATGTCCTGCGTCGCCTGGGCGAGCGCGCCACCAACCCCAACGCCCGGCACTACTACCTGATGAGTGCGCGCGAGCTGGGTGAGGGCCTGCGCCTGCGGCCGGTGAATTCGGGCACGCTGGAGATGCTGCGCGCCATTCCGATGGACGCGATCATGGACGCGCTGGCGACCAATCTCCAGGCCGAAAAGACGCTGGACCTGCAACAGAAGGTCGAATTGCAATTCACCGATACCGATGAGACCTGGACCTTGTGGCTGCGCCGCGGCGTCCTCGAGCCGGTGCCGCGGGCGCTGTCCGAGCCCGACATCGTCGTCGCGGTGGATTCGCTGATCTGGAAGCAGATGCTGGGTCGGCAGATCAGCCCGGTGGTCGCCATTGCCCGGCACATGGACTTTCGTGTCGGCAGTTCCATCGGCTTGACGCGCTTTCTGCTGCTCTTTGACCCCCTGCGCGAGGCCCCCGAGCCGGCGCCCTTGGCGACCGTCGGCCTGTAAGGTTGCCGGCACCGACGGCAAAGACGCCATCCGTAAATCATGAGGAGACCAGACAATGACGCAAACACCCCCCGGTGACATGACGGACGCCGAATGGCAGCTGCGTGTTGACCTTGCTGCCGCCTATCGACTGGTGGCCCTGTTCGGCTGGGACGACCTGGTGTTCACGCACCTGACCGCGCGGGTGCCCGGCCCGGAACATCATTTCCTGATCAACCCCTACGGCCACATGTTCGAGGAGATCACGGCGTCCTCGCTGGTGAAGATCGACCTCGAGGGCAATACAGTCGGGGAGAGCCCGTACCCGGTAAACCCGGCAGGCTTTGTCATCCACAGCGCCATCCACGCGGCGCGTGAAGATGCGCAGGTGGTCATGCACACCCACTCACTCAACGGCGTGGCCGTTTCTGCGCAGGAGGCCGGGGTATTGCCGCTGTCGCAGCAGTCGATATTCGTGCTGTCGTCACTGGGTTATCACGACTACGAAGGGGTGGCTCTGCGCGATGACGAGAAGCCGCGGCTGGTGGCGGATCTGGGCAGCAACGCTTTTCTGATGCTGCGCAATCACGGTCTGTTGACGGTCGGCAGTTCCGTGGCCGACACCTTCCTGGCGATGTATCTCTTCGAGGCGACCTGCACGATTCAGGTGCGGGCGCTGGCCGGTGCGGGAGTCATGCGGGAGGTGCCCGAGGCGATCATCGCCGGCGCTCAGCAGCAGGCGCAGCAGGCCACCCGCGGGCTGGGCGGGCAACTGGTCTGGCCGGGGTTGCTGCGCCGGCTGGATCGGGTCAACCCGGGCTACGACCGCTGATCTGAATCCGTCGTCTCCGGGCTCCCAGCCCGCCCAGGAGCAGCAGGGCCAGCGCGCCGGTGCTGCCGGCATAGACTGTGGGCGCGGAGTGGGGCGGGTCGGTCAGCGTAATGCCCTGTGGTGACCCCAGCGGGCGGATGTCCGCGTGCAGGTGTTCGTTGTCGGGCAGGCCTTCCGGTGGCCGGCAGCTGACCTGGGTGTCAATGAAGCGCTCACCCGCCAGCAGCGGGTCAAGGGTGTAGCGGCACAGGGTGATCGCATCGCCCCGCGGCCCGGGTTCGATCGTGCGGTACAGCCGCAATTCCAGCCGGCCGCTGTCACCGCCGAGCTGTCGGTTGTGGATCTCCGGGACCGACACAAGTATGTCGAACGGGTCACTGCGGTCGACGAACAGGTGGCCGCGCAGATCCACGCCGCCACGCCAGCGGTGAACCCGGTCGCTGCTGCGGGCATCCAGCAGGGGCTCGCCGGGGCGGTCTTCGACCAGCCGCAAGTGCAGCCAGTAGTCGCCGGCCCGCAAGTCCGGCGCCACGAATTCGCGATGGCCGGGGATGCGGTCCTCGCCGGGGCGCAAGCGCCCCAGCGGCCACCAGCCGATTTCGCTGCCGCTGTCGCGCGGGTCCGGAGACTGGCTGGCAATCACCTGGACGGCCAGCGGCGGAGAATCCAGCGGGCCGGGGAACGCGTTGCGCACGCCGTCCACCGAGACCCAGGTCGAGATTTCCTCGAAGCCGTCACTGGTGATGCTCGCCACGTCGTAATCGACGTTGGTGCTGCCCAGAAAGTGTGCCCGCGCGTGAGCCAGTGCTGGCGCAAGCAGCAGCAGGCAGAGGAACGTCCGGGTCGACAGGCCTACGCAGGTACTGCGACGGCGGGTTGAATCGCTCCCCGGCGGCGTCGGGGGGCGCCGTGGCGCGGGACGGTCGAATGCAGCGATTTCCGGCATGGCGAACTCGGGGGCAGAAGAATGTGTGTCCATGGTCGGTGCGGCAACTGACAGCGGCCTGACAGGTCCGCCCATTGGGGGGG
>JBDNBC010000315.1:0-5954 GCA_039768115.1 Oceanococcaceae bacterium | reverse complement strand
TCATCATGAGCGCTCTGGGGAACAAGATCCTTCGCTCGGCTGAAACCATCCTGGCCAGCAACTCCGCTGTGAGATTGTTGGGTGCGATAGGGAAACCGGTCTCGCCCAAGGAATTGCGCGCCGCTCTCCAGAACGGCTTGGTCAAGATGGAGCGCAACGGACTGGTGAGCGAAAGCCCGGTATCGGCCGCACTTGACAGCGACCAGCACCACTCGATGCTTCAGCCGGTGTTGAACACCCGCGACGCCGCTCATCCATTGGCACTGGTTCAGAGCCAATGGACTCATCCCGGGCTCGCCAATCGACGTGACAACCTGATTGATGCTGAAGTTGAGCACAGCGAATTAGCCCACAGCATTCTCCGCCACCACATGCGCAATCTCGGCATCGCCTGCGCTCAATGGCAAGGCAGTGGCGCCCCTTCACCACGGCTGGCATTCAGCCTGACCGCGGCGCACCTGCAAGACCGAGGCCTGGCGGACTGGGCACGCACTATCGGGGCACGGTTCGCGCTGCCACCGGACCGCATCATTTTCCTCATCGATGAACGCTCTCTCGTCTCCCCGTCAGGCCCGCGCATGGTCAATGCGTTGGCTGATGCCGGATTTGGCGTGGGCATTCACCACTACGGCGAAGGTGACACGGCCATTGGCACCATGCAGTCTCTGCCAATTGACGTTGTTGTCACCGCGCCGAGCCTGGCTGCACGGATGGATGCCAGTTTCGAGGCGCGCATGCTTCTTGAGTCAACGTTGCGCATTTCAGACATGTTGAAGGTGGAATCAGTCGCCGCTGGCGTGGACACCGATTCGGTTCGGCATGACCTGCAGACGATGGGCTACACGCAATTAACCGGCCATGCGGTGAGTCCACCGCTCAGTACCGATGCCTACCGGAATTGGCTGACCTCCCGGAGCGGCTCGACAGACAACGCCGGGGCACCCGTGCAAGCTGGCAAAGCCGCCTGACGCGTGACCCTACGCTATGGTCAGGAGCGAGTCACCGCGCGCTCGATGACCTGCACCGGCGCATCGCGCCAGATGGCGCCGCCGCGTAGAACCCGCCAATAAATCCCGCGCAGGTTGCGATGGCGCAGGGGCCGATCGTTGACGAAGCGCAGCGCATCGGCACCGAAACGCTCGTGATATTTCGCACAGCCGTTGTGCGGCTCCGGGGTGACCACGACTTCGGCTTCGCCCACCATCAATCGGGAGCCCACTGGCAGATTCTCCTGTGCCAGGTCGAGTTCGACGATCAGGTTGTCGCCCCCAAGCGTCAGTGACTGACCGTTGGCAATCAGCGACGCCACGTCAAACTGGGCTACGGCGAGCTGCGCATCACGCTTGCGCGGCCGACGACGAGTCCAGCCGTCTTCCGGCAGCCCGTGCTCTTCATCGAGGCGCGCCTGCTCAGGTGTGCTGCGCTGACCATCCGGGTGGCGCACACAAATCAGGCGCAGCCAGCCGCCATCGCGTGGCGCCGGCGGCAGCGCCTCCAGCCCTTCCCGCAATTCTCGCAATGACAGATGCCGCGCCGGGTCTCCGGCGGGGCCCCAGGCTTCGGTAACGAGTTCCATCACGGCAGATTAGCGCGGCTCCCGCACCAGCGCTACTCTCCTATCCCGCACTCAGAACGGTGCTGGCGACGAGTGTGACTCCGCAGCCCATCAGCAGCACCCCGCCCACCTTGCCCGGCCAGGTTGCCGTAATCCGGCCCCGTAACCGCTCGACAATCCGCGCGGCAAAAAACACATAGATCCCCTTCACGCCGCCGACCGCCACCATCGTGATGATCACAATCCCGGCGACATCCGCCGCACCAACTCGTGTCAGGTCGACCACGGCCGGGAACAAACTGGCGTAGTACACCACGGCCTTCACGTCACCCAGCGTGAGCATCAGCCCCGCGAGGAAATCCGCCAGGAGAGTGCTGCGGCCGGTCGATGTTGACGCAATGCTGGTGACCGAGGGCGCGCGCATCAGGGGCAGCCCCAGCCAGAAAAGATAGGCTGCGCCCGCGAACTTAACCATGGCAAAGACGGCGGCCCATTGCTGCGCCAGCACGGCCATGCCCAGCAGCGCCATGGCGACGAATACGAGATCTCCCGCCACAATCCCTGCCGCCGCACTGATGCCATGCCAGCGTCCGGCACTCGCCGAGCGCACCACAACCAGCGCCACGCTGGAACTGGGCATGGCCGCGAGCGGCACCATGACCGCCATCAACGCGATAGCTTCGAGCATCCCCACTGTTGCGCTTCAGCAGGGCGTCAGAACGTCAGACCCTCGCGTTGCGCGGCCTCACGAAACATGCGGTCAAGCGGGTGCTCATCTGATGGGGAAACGTGAGTAGGGTTCGACCAGCTGTGTGTCGGGATGGCCGTATGCGCCGCCGCAACCTGCGATACCGTGCGGGCGCGGCGCCGGCCCGACTGCTCTTTGGCGATAGCCGCCCCGAGACGCAGCAGATCCGCATCCGCCAGCCCCGCGATGTGCTCGCGTGTCAGCTTCATGACGCCATCCGGTGAACGTCATCCCAGCTCATGCCTGCCGACGCCAGCAGGGCTTCGATGCGGCGAATGGCGGCCGTGCGACGTTGCCGCCTGAATTGCTTCTCGCGCTTACGAACTTCGGCATTCACCCAGCGCGCCGCCAGTGCCAGTTCCTTGTCCGTCAGGGCATGAAGAATCGACTCATCCACCGATACACACTCCTCGTTATTTATTACAGACATTCATAGGTCCGCCGAAGGCGAACTCAAGCCACCACGCCGCATCCTGAACTATCGAATACATTTATACGATTAGTTTTATCAATGCACCGGATTGCCGCGCACGGGTGGGACTTTCACCCGATTTACGCCACCATAAGACATCGCGATATTGCGATCAGTCACTTCTCGGACGGGAGACAGTTCATGACTTCAACTTCAGCACCGGCGGGCCAATGTCCCGTGATGCACGGCGCCAACAGCAGCGTCGGGACCTCGAACATGGATTGGTGGCCACAGGCCCTCAACCTCGACATCCTCCATCAGCACGATCACAAGACCAATCCGCTGGGCGCGGACTTCAATTACCGCGAAGAAGTGAAGTCACTGGATTATGCCGGTCTGAAAAAAGATCTGACCGATCTGATGACCGACAGTCAGGCCTGGTGGCCGGCGGACTGGGGTCATTACGGTGGCCTGATGATTCGCATGGCCTGGCACGCCGCCGGCAGCTACCGGGTGGCCGATGGCCGCGGCGGTGCGGGCACGGGCAACCAGCGCTTTGCGCCGCTGAACTCGTGGCCGGACAACGGCAACCTTGACAAGGCCCGGCGTCTGCTCTGGCCGATCAAGAAGAAATACGGCAACAAGCTCTCCTGGGCGGATCTCATCATCCTCGCCGGGAATGTGGCCTACGAGTCGATGGGCTTCAAGACCTTCGGTTTCGGCTTTGGCCGCGCCGATATCTGGCACCCCGAACACGACATCTACTGGGGCTCCGAGAAGGAGTGGCTGGCACCCAGCGGCAGCGAGAACAGCCGCTACTCGGGCGAGCGCGATCTCGAAAACCCGCTGGCCGCGGTGATGATGGGCCTGATTTACGTCAACCCCGAAGGCGTGGACGGCAACCCGGACCCGCTCAAGACCGCCCATGACGTCCGCGTGACCTTTGCCCGCATGGCGATGAATGATGAGGAAACCGTGGCCCTGACGGCCGGCGGCCACACGGTCGGCAAGGCGCATGGCAATGGTGACGCGGCCAACCTGGGCCCCGCCCCTGAGGGCGCGGACATCGAAGAGCAGGGTTTTGGCTGGATGAACCACAAGACCCGCGGCATTGGCCGCGACGCCGTGACCAGCGGGCTGGAGGGTGCCTGGACCACCCACCCGACCCAGTGGGACAACGGCTACTTTCACCTGCTGCTCAACTACGAATGGGAGCTGAAAAAGAGCCCCGCCGGCGCGTGGCAATGGGAGCCGGTGAACATGAAGGATGAGGACCGGCCGGTGGACGTGGAAGATCCGTCCATTCGCTGCAATCCGATCATGACCGACGCCGACATGGCGATGAAGATGGACCCGGAGTACCGCAAGATCTCCGAGCGGTTTTACAAGGACCCGGCCTACTTCGACGACGTGTTCGCCCGCGCCTGGTTCAAGCTGACGCACCGCGACATGGGCCCCAAAACGCGCTACATCGGCCCCGAGGTACCCGCCGAGGATTTGATCTGGCAGGACCCGATCCCCGCCGGCAATGCCAATTTCGACGTGGCCGCAGCCAAAGCGAAGATTGCCGCCAGCGGCCTGTCGATTGCTGACATGGTCAGCACCGCCTGGGATAGCGCCCGGACCTTTCGCGGCTCGGACATGCGTGGTGGCGCCAACGGCGCGCGCATTCGCCTGGCCCCGCAGAAGGACTGGGAGGGCAACGAGCCGCAGCGTCTGGCCCGCGTGCTCACCACGCTGGAAGGCATTGCCAGCGCCTGCCAGGCCAGCCTGGCCGACATCATCGTGCTGGCGGGCAATGTCGGCATCGCGCAGGCGGCCAAGGCTGCCGGGGTCAGCGTCGAGGTGCCGTTCTCGGCCGGTCGCGGAGATGCCACGCAGGAACAGACGGAGGTCGAATCCTTCGAACCGCTGGAGCCGGTGCATGACGCATTCCGTAACTGGCTGAAAAAGGACTACCGCGTCCGCGCCGAGGAATTGATGCTCGACCGCGCCCAACTGCTCGGCCTGACCGCACCGGAAATGACCGTGCTCGTCGGCGGCATGCGCGTGCTCGGCACCAATCATGGCGGCAGCAAAGATGGCGTACTTACCGCGCGTGAAGGCGCGTTGACCAACGACTTCTTCGTCAACCTGACCGACATGGCCTATCGCTGGAAGCCCGCCGGGTCCAACCGCTACGAGATCATCGACCGGGCCAGCGGCGACGTGAAATGGACGGCCACCCGCGTGGATCTGGTCTTCGGCTCCAACTCGGTGCTGCGCAGCTACGCCGAGGTCTATGCCCAGGACGACAATCGCGAGAAGTTCGTGCTCGATTTTGTCGCTGCCTGGACGAAAGTGATGGACGCCGACCGCTTCGACTTACGGGCCTGATCCGGTCGCGTCTGGCGGGCTGACAGTGCCTGCCCTGCCCCCGCGCCGGCTGCATTGGCGCGGGGGTTTTTTATGCGCCGCGTGAGCCGTGCCTAAGGAGTCAGGCCAGGCTCATCGTCGGTAGGCAAAACGGCTTGCGCTGCCGCCGCCCCACGAAACAACGCGCGAGTACGGGCATCCGGGATGTCATCAACGCCGGCCACCACACCGCGCGCCAGATCGCTCACCGCGGCATTGACCATTTTCACCAGCGCCGCGTGCAGTGCGGTGTTGTTGTAAAAACCCAGCACGCCCGGCAACGTCACGTAGCCATCGCCGAACAGCACAAAGGCATCCAGGTCGGCGCGGTAGCTGCGTGCTTTGCCGCGCACCGCCGTGGCGCGCAGCACACGGCCGCTGGCCACATCGACCAGACGCATGTCCATGGTGATTTCGGCGGTACCGCCGCGCAACCAGAGAATGATGAAATCACCGTCGTCCGATACCGGGATGGGCAGCGGCAGGGCTCCGCCCCCTGCCGGCTCGAAGCTGGTAATGGACGGCAGCAGCAGGATGTCGGCTCCTTCCAGCGCCGCGGCGCTGAGCACCTGGTCACCGGCGGCGGCAGCGAAAGCCCGCTCCCGGTCCAGCGCGGGAAGATCCTTGCGCTCAAGTACGCTGAACGCGCCAGCGTTAACCATGCCGGTCACCAGCACATCATGCAGGCCGAGCAACCACTCCTCGCGATCCGGCGGTTCAGTGCGCGCTGGCGTGCCACGACGGCGACTTGCGGGCGATGTTTTCAGTCCGGTCGTCAAGCCGTTTTCGGTCTGATCGAGGATATCGGCCACCACTACCCGCGGCCGGGCATTGGCCGGCAGCGG
>JBDNBC010000314.1:0-7405 GCA_039768115.1 Oceanococcaceae bacterium | reverse complement strand
TCCGGGTCCGCCAGCACCCAGTCCGAATCCCGCTGCAGATCGGCAATCAGGGCGCCCAGCCGCGTGGCCTTGGCGACCAGCACCTGCGCCACGCGCTGGCGGCCAACGCCGGGATTGTCTACGGCGAAGGCGTCAACGGCGCGCAATACCAGTCGTGCCAGCTCGGCAAATTCCTCGGCGCGGCCGTCCAGCACCTTGCGCTGATCCGCCTCGCCCAGCACCTTGGCCAGCAGCCCGGCCAGGATGCTCGGATTGGCAATCAGCGACTGTGGGGTCTGCGGCGGACGACCCGTGTCCTCACCGGTCAGTTCCTTGCCCAGCTCCGTGGTGATGGCCGCCGTCACCGGGCCGACCAGCTCGCCCTCGCCTGCCGCCTCCAGCTCAATGCCCACCTTGCCGAGCAGGGCCGCCAGCACCGCGTTCAGCCGCAGTTCATCACCACCTTGCAGCGTCAGCGCGGGCGTATCCGGGCGCAAGGTGGCGGTGAGCGTGCTGCGCACATCGGGGCGCGCGGGAACCGCCGAGCCTGCCGCATCGACAAAGTTGGCAGCCTGGGCGCGTACGATCTGCTGGCCACGAAACGGCAACCCGGCGTCGCGATCGAAACCGCCCTGAATTCTGAGCAACACGTCATCACCGAAGCCCTCGGGCACCACCAGGCAGTTGTCTGCCACGGCGGCATCGGCACAGGCCTGGGCATCCACCACCGTCAGGCCACCGGCGGTGGTCAGGGCGAAGGGCTCGAAGCTGTCCAGCCGCCCGTTGGCATCGACATCGGCAAAGACCAGCGCCCCGCTCAGCGCCGAGCCGTTGACCTTGCTCTCCAGCAGCAGCTTACCTGTGGCTCCGCTGCGGTCCTGTCCGTCCGGCGAGCAGGCCAGCAGCGTCGCCAGTAGGGGCAGCAGTGCCACGGCCAGCGCCGGGCGTCGAACAGAATTGACCGTCATAACTCTCTCCCGGCAGCTCACAGCGGAGCCTCAAAACGCAAGCTGACCGAGGCCGCGCGCGGCAACTTGTCGCCGTCCACCACCACACTGTCACTGGACTGGCTGGCGTCCAGATGAAAATAGCCAAACAGCGTCAGGCCCAGCCCGAACGAATCGATGCCCGTACCCGACAAGTTGCTGCGATAGCCCACCCTCACGCCGGGGATCAGCCAGTTTGACGGCACATAGCGCAGCCCCACACTCAGCCACTGGTATTCATCACCCACCGGGGAGTTGGCGGCATTCAGATCCCAGCTGCCCGCGAGGCGGATGTCCGGCCGGCCCAGTGGAATGTCGGCATCCACGGTGAGCTGCGGGTTCATTTCGAAGGACTCCCGCAAGTCGATGCGATCGGCAAAACTGGCGGCCACGAGGCAATCCTGCCGCGCGCCCATGCCGAGCCCCGCGCGGTCACAGTCGACCCCGACGGCGCCGAAATCAAATGACGGGTTATTGATATTGCGCAGCGTGACGCCCGCCTGCATGCCCTCGTGCACCCACTGCAGGCCGACATCGAGGGCGACATTGGTGGAGGATTCTTCGGCGTCTTCGTAGGCATCCTCGGCGCGGTCAAACGCGCTGTCGCCATTGTCATCCTCACTGTCGATGGCGGCGATGACTTTGGCCAGCGTGCCGTTGAGCAGTGTCAGCCGGCCGCCGAGATAAAAATCGCCGCGGGTGTACATGCCGGGGATCACACGCTCGATGGGAATCTCGACCGGACGCGACCAGCTCAATCCCACGTTAATGAAGCGCGCGGTTTTCAGATACGCCGCCGTGCGCGTGTCAATCGTCTCGGTCAGCGGGTTGTAGCGCAGCGGGTCATCCAGCACCGAAACATTGGCCAGCCCGCTGCCGTGAATATCCACGCCCATCACCCCGCCAAAGGCCCGGAACAGCATCGGCGTCGACGGCAGCTGTAATTGCGCACCGATGATCACGTAGGCATCGCGGCCGATATCGACCAGCAGTTCGTCAAAGGCGATCTTCAGCCGGTCGGCCTCGTCGAGGTCGATTCCGGGGCGGTCATTGAGCAGCGGATTCCCCGCCGCATCCCGGCACGTGGCCTGATCTTCATCCAGGCAGCCTTCGAGATCCTCGATGCGCTCGATGAAGCTGTCGACCGGCCCGGCTTCCAGGCTCAGATTCACCACGCTGAGGATGCTGGCGCGAAACCGCTGCCCGTTGCGCAGTGCGACGGCGCCGCTGGCCGGGTTGTGGCGGATGCCCGGCACCGCGCTGCCCAGCACCGTGCCCAGGCTGGTGCCCGCCCCCTGATGAACCGGCCCCGGCGTGGCCCCGACCACGCATGACGACACCAGCAAAACCGCCCCGAAAATTCTCCGCATTCGCCTACCTCACTCGGTATTCATTACACTGCGCGCGCCCCGCCCCCCTATCGAGCCTGAATGAAGCTGCGCAATATCGCCATTATCGCCCACGTCGATCATGGCAAAACCACCCTCGTCGACCAACTTCTCCGCCAGTCCGGCACCCTGGACGGCCGCCGCGATCACGGCGAACGGGTCATGGATTCCAACGACCTCGAAAAGGAGCGCGGCATCACCATTCTGGCGAAGAACACCGCGATTCGCTGGAACGACTTCCGTATCAATATTGTCGACACCCCCGGCCACGCTGATTTCGGCGGCGAAGTCGAGCGCGTGCTGTCGATGGTCGACTGCGTGCTGCTGCTGGTCGATGCCGTCGACGGCCCGATGCCGCAGACCCGCTTCGTGACCCGCAAGGCCTTCGACATGGGCCTGAACCCGATTGTGGTCATCAACAAGATCGACCGCCCCGGCGCCCGCGCCGACTGGGTCGAGAACCAGGTGTTCGATCTGTTCGCGGCGCTGGGCGCGCACGACGAGCAGCTGGATTTTCCGATCGTCTACGCCTCGGCGCTGAATGGCTACGCCAACCTCGACAAGACGGCGCGTGGCGGCGACATGCAGCCGCTGTTCCAGCTGATCGTCGACCGCGTACCGCCACCGCCGGTCGACAACGACGGCCCGGCCCGCATTCAGATCTCGCAGCTTGACTACAACAGTTTCCTCGGCGTCATCGGCATCGGTCGTATTCAGCGCGGCACGCTGAAATCCGCCATGCCGGTGGCCATCGTCGACCGCCACGGCAAGAAGCGCAGCGGCCGCATCAACCAGCTCTTCGGCTTTCTGGGCCTGGAGCGGGTCGAAGTGGACACTGCGCAAGCCGGCGATATCGTCGCGATTACCGGCATGGACCCGCTGGACATCTCCGACACCATCTGCGCCCCGGATGCCGTCGAGGCCTTGCCGCCGCTGACCGTCGACGAACCGACGATGAGCATGACCTTCGAGGTCAACAAGTCGCCGTTTGCCGGTAAGGAAGGCAAGTACATCACCAGTCGCCAGATCGGCGACCGCCTGCAGCGCGAACTGAAGCACAACGTGGCCTTGCGCGTGGAGCCCACCGCCGACCCGGATCGCTTCAAAGTCAGCGGCCGTGGCCAGCTGCACCTGGGTGTGCTGATCGAAAACATGCGCCGCGAGGGCTTCGAGCTGGCGGTATCGCGCCCCGAGGTCATCACCCGCGAAGTCAACGGCGAAACCCAGGAGCCCTGGGAGCGTCTGGTGCTGGACATCGAATCCGAGCATCAGGGCAAGATCATCGAGGAAATTTCCGGCCGTGGCGGCCAGCTGCAGGACATGGTGCCTGACGGCCAGGGCAGGGTCCGGCTGGAGTACATGATCCCGTCACGCGGGCTGATCGGCTACCAGACCGACTTCGCCAGCCAGACCTCTGGCACCGGCATCATGGTGCATACCTTTGATCACTACGGCCCGCGTGCCGGCAATGATGTGGGCCAACGGCTCAAGGGCGTGCTGATCTCGATGGATGCCGGCAAAGCGCTGGGCTACTCGCTGTACAACCTGCAGGAACGCGGTCGCCTGTTCATCGGCCATGCCGAAGAGGTGTACGAAGGCATGGTCATCGGCATTCACAGCCGCGATAACGACCTGACGGTGAACCCGCTCAAGGGCAAAAAGCTGACCAACATGCGCGCCTCGGGCAACGACGAGAACATCATCCTCACCCCGCCGATCCAGATGACCCTGGAGCGGGCGCTGGAATTTATCAACGACGATGAGCTGGTTGAAGTCACCCCGCAGACGATCCGTATTCGCAAGCGTTTCCTGAAAGAGCACGAGCGCAAGCGAGCGACATCGGCGAAAAACGCGATGGCCTAGCGACGGACGCCAGCCTGTTCCACAAACGGGCTCGCCTTGAATCGCCCATCTTGAAAGCGCATGCTGTCTTTGAGGCATATCGTTTCCAAGGAATGGACATTACGATCATGAACACTGGCAGCAAAGGCCCCGAACGGACCGGAGGGACGGGTATGGCGCCTGATGATTCGTCCCCGGGCCCGCCTGTCATGAAGGAGTTTCCGCTGCTGCTGGCTGAAGTCCGCACGATCCGGCACTGGCTGGCGGAGCAGGCCTGTGCCGCGGGCCTGCAACCCATGCGGGTCGGCCATGCCGGCATCGTCGCCTCGGAGCTGCTCGTCAACCTGATACGTCACGCCCGTCCGGTGCCGCCAACGGTGGTAGTGCGCTGTCAACCGGGGGCGCGTCGGCTCACCGTCACCATCGAAGCGGCGGCGCACAGTTTTGCCAGTGACGTCGCCTTCCATGACGCCATCCGCGCTCCGGACTTCAGCGACACCACGGCATTAGACGCGCTACCCGAAGGCGGCATGGGTCTGTTCCTCGCGACGCAGTTCACCGAAGAGTTGCGCTACACCGCCGCCCGGGACAGCCGCACGCCCGAGCGCTTTACGTTCGTGATTGCCGAAACCGCAGCGTAAATCGCCCGGCGCACACAGCCTGGCCGCCGTCGCGCGACAGCCAGGGAACCATGCGCGTCAAAAATTTGTCGGAATGCGTCAAAGTCTTGCATGTGACTCCTTGCGTCTGCAGGATGCGCGACGGCCTGTGCCATTCACTCCACGCCACCGGGAAATCTCGCTCGTCATGCCGCCCTCCGGGACGCCTCCTGCCGCTGTCACGCCGGCGCTCGCCGAAGAGCGGCGTGCTGCGCGTGCGTCGGCACCGTGGCTCACAGCGATCCGCCGCGCATTACGCGACCGCCAGATCGACTTACCGGCGCCTCCCGCTCCGACGGCCGGACGCGACAGCGCACCCGATCATGATCTGTGGCAACGGGTTTTGGCCCAGGCGGATGACCCCACCCTGGCCATCGATGCGGGCCAGCGCCTGGGCATCTTCGAGGTCGAGGGGCTGTTTGCCGCCATATTGAGTGCGCCGACTCCCCATGATGCGTTGCAGATTCTCCAGCGCTATTCGACCTTGGCCCATGAGGGCCTGATCGTGGATGTGTTCGATGTGCAGGGAGCCTTTGGCTTGCGCCTGCGCAAAGACACCGGCCTGCATTGGGCCGATGAGGTGATGTTTTTCGGCCTGTTTGTGCATCTGGCCCGGCTGCTGCTGAACCGCCCCCCGGCCATTCGCGCGGTCTGCTTTCATTTCGCGGATCCCGGCATCGAAACCGCAGTGGAGTCTGCTGCCGGCGCGCCCGTACTGTTTGAAACCGGCTACACCTCGATCATTCTTGATCGCCGTGCGCTGCATGACCCGCTCCCCTTTGCCCGGCAGCGCGTGTACGAGGCACAGCTGGAGTTGGTCCGGCTGGCCCTGGCGCGCTCCAGCTCCGAATTGCAGGTGCGCGTCGAAGAATCCATTGAGGCCCTGCTGGACGCCGGTGAACTGCCCAGCCTTGGTGGTGTGGCGCGCAGCCTCTACATGAGCCCACGTACACTGCAGCGTAAGCTGGCCGCGGAAGCACTGTCCCTGAGCCATCTCGTTGCGGCACTGCGGCTGCGCCAGGCACGGCGTCTGTTGTTGAGCACGGACCATCCCCTGGAGAGAATCTCGACCCGCATCGGGTTCCAGACGCAGGCCAGCTTCTCGCGCTTTTTCGTGGATCACATGGGGCTGACACCACGCGAGTACCGGCAACGCCAGGGGCTCACGGCCCCGCATCACGACAACAGCGCGGCAGGATCCTAACGATCGCGCGAAATGGATTTAACGGAGGTCACAGCATCATGGTCTATCAAGACATGCTCGAGCGGATACGCGACGGCTCGCACTGGAAAGTGCTGGTCGCGGACGACGACGAGAAAGTCCGCGAAATTACGGAGATCGTCCTGAGCAACGTTCGCTGCCTGGGCCGACCGCTCGAGCTGCTGACGGCCCGCTCCGGCGAGGAGACGGTGGCGTGCCTGCGCGCACATCCCGACGTGGTGCTGATACTGCTCGACGTGGTGATGGAAACCGATGATGCCGGGCCGGTGGCCGCCCGACGCATTCGCAACGAGCTGGGCAACCACCTCACCCGCATTGCGGTGCGTACGGGTCAACCGGGCATCGGCAACACCACCGATCTCTCGCAGGACCTGGCCATCAACAGCTACCACGAGAAAACCGACTTAACGGCGCGCAAGCTGCGCATTCTGGTCAACACCGGCATACGCAGCTACTGTGAGCTGCTGATGCGTGAAGCGGCGATCGCCGGACTGCTCACGGACCTGAAACGCGAGCCGGATGCCTGTCTTTACGACCTCGCGGGCTTCCTGGAATCCACTCTCGGGCTCAGCTTGCCGGCGGACGGTACTCGAGGATAACCACGGTCAGGTCATCGGTCGCGCCGAGGGGCTCGGACTCATGAAGGCGGCGCTCAATCAGTGCCCGTAGTTCATCGATGGAGGCCGGCGTCCTGCGTGCACTGAGTTCCGCGAGCCACCAGTCCGCATTCAGGACGGTGCCATCGGCCAGCCGGCGCTCGGTCAACGCGTCCGAGTAGATGATCAGCCGGTCCCGTGGCTCCAGCCGGAGACGGTCGAGATCAAACTCAATACCCGCGTCACCAAACATGCCCAGCGCGAAACCGCCTGCGGCGCCAACAACCCGTGGCACTCCCTGCGCTGGCAACAACAGCGGTTGGGGGTGGCCGGCGTTGGACATCTGCACTTCGCCTGCGGCGTTCAGATGAACAATTTCCGCCGTCACGTAAAGGTGCGTGTCGTAGCTGACAAAGGCTTCATTGAGCGCTTCGAGGATGTAGCACGGCGCCAGCTCGGGGTCGGTGTGGTCGAGCCCTGACGCGGCGATCAGGCTGATGAACGCTGCCGAAATATTGTGCCCCATGGCGTCCGCGACCACTGCTCGCACGTGGTCGCTCTCGGGGAAGTACTGGACCCGCAGAAAGTCTCCAGAGACAGCGCCGCCGGGCTGAAACAGGGTGCGTACCTGGCAGTACGAGGGCATTTCGTCGACCCGCAGCAGTGTGTTTTGCAGATGCGCGGCGAATTGCAACTCCTCACGCAGTTTGCGCGCCGCCTCGGTGGCCTGTTG
>JBDNBC010000313.1:0-2549 GCA_039768115.1 Oceanococcaceae bacterium | reverse complement strand
TATCAGCTGCTGCGCCAGGCCACGCTGGGAATCGGCTGGCGGCACATCGATTTCAAGATCGATAAGCTGTCCGGCACCCGTGATTTTGAAGACAGCGCCTTCGTGGCCTTCAAGTTTCTCTTTTAAAATGCGCGGCTTTCTACGCTAAGGGCAGTTATGGCCGGTCATTCCAAATGGGCAAACATCCAGCACCGTAAAGGGGCGCAGGATAAGAAGCGCGGCGCGATTTTCACCAAGCTGGTGCGGGAAATCACCGTGGCAGCCCGGATGGGCGGTGCCGACCCCGCCATGAACCCGCGCTTGCGTCTGGCCGTGGACAAGGCCAACGCTCAGTCCATGCCCAAAGACAACATCGAGCGGGCGATCAAGAAAGGTGCGGGCTTGCTGGAAGGGGAGACCTACGAGGAAGTGACTTACGAGGGTTACGCCGCCCATGGTGTGGCGGTGCTGGTCGAATGCATGACCGACAACCGCAACCGCACCGTCGCAGAAGTACGTCATGCCTTCAGCAAGCATGGCGGCAATCTGGGCACCGAAGGCTCCGTAGCCTTCCAGTTCGAGCGTACGGGCGTGCTGCTCTTCGCTCCCGGAGTCGATGCCGATGCCCTTCTGGAGGTAGCGCTGGAAGCCGGCGCCAAGGACATCGTGACCTACGACGACGGTTCGGCTGAAGTGCTCACGGAGCCGGCTGACTTCGAGGGTGTGCGTGAGGCCTTGATCGCGGCGGAGATGACACCGGACGACGCCGAGCTCACGATGCGGCCGCAAGTCACCACCCCGCTCGCGGGTGAGGAGCGCAGCGGCGTCGAGAAGCTGCTTGAGCGGCTTGAGGAGCTCGATGACACCCAGAACGTGTACTCCAACCTCGCCGACGAGGACTAGGCGCGGCCTGCGGCAATGCAAATCCTCGGCATTGATCCCGGCTCTCGCAAGACCGGCTGGGCCGTGATCGAGGCGGAAGGCTCGCGGATACGCTGTCTGGACGCGGGGATCTGGCAACTCGGCACCGCTGACATGCCCCAGCGGCTGCTGCGGCTCAGCACCTTTCTCGCCGACTTGCTACAGCATTGGCAGCCCGCCGTAGCATCCGTGGAAACCGTATTCGTCCGGGACAACCCCAATAGCGCGTTGAAACTGGGGCAAGCCCGCGGCGTACTGTTGTGTGAACTCGCGCGCGGCGCCGTGCCGGTCGTGGAGTACCCGCCAGCCACCATCAAGCAAACCCTGCTTGGCAGTGGCCGCGCCGAGAAGGCACAGGTCATCTGGATGACGCAACGACTACTGGGGCTGAAGTCGCCATTATCCGAGGACGCCGCAGACGCGGCCGCGGCGGCCATCTGCCATCATCACCATATTCCCACTTTGCGAATTCGAGCGACGTCTGCATGATTGGCCAGCTGCGCGGTGCCATCTGGCAACTCCGCCCTCCGCACCTCGTCCTGGGCGTGCAGGGCGTGGGCTATGAAGTCGATGTGCCCCTGTCGGCGCTGGCGCAACTGCCCCTCGGGGCGGACAACATCGTGCTGCATACCCATCAGGTGGTGCGCGATGATGGAAGCAGCCTCTACGGCTTTCTGGATGTGGCCGAACGCGATCTGTTCCGCCAGCTCCTGCGGATCAACGGGATTGGCCCACGGCTCGCGTTGACCCTGCTTTCGAGCCTTTCATCGGCCGAGCTGGTGCACTGCGTACAAACCGAAGACGTCGGTCGGCTGACCAAGGTCCCAGGCATCGGGCGCAAGACGGCCGAGCGCCTGTTGCTGGAACTGCGCGGCAAACTGGGCGATGCGGCCGCCGCCGGCCTCGCGGGCGCCGGTGCGGTCGCGCTGGTACCGGCGACAGCGAGTGCGGAAGCCGAAGCGGCCCTGTTGTCGCTGGGGTACACCGCCAAGGACGCGCAGAGCATGGTGCGCAAGATTGCCGATGCGGACACGCTGGCCACCGCCGAAGTCATCCGCCGGGCATTGAAAGAGGCGGCACGGTGAGCGACGAGTCGCCCATTCGCGCCGAGGCCTTGCGCGACGATGTGCAGTTTGACCGCGCGATACGACCGCGCAAACTTGACGAGTACATCGGCCAGACCACCGTACGCGAGCAGATGGGGCTGTTCATCGACGCGGCCCGGCAACGGGGCGAAGCGCTGGATCACACACTGATCTTCGGCCCGCCCGGGCTGGGCAAGACCACCTTGGCGTCGATCATTGCGCATGAGCTGGGCAGCAACATTCGGGCGACCTCCGGCCCGGTGCTGGAAAAGCCGGGTGACCTCGCGGCGCAGCTCACCAATCTCGAAGAAAACGATGTGCTGTTCGTTGATGAAATTCATCGATTGAGCCCCGTGGTCGAAGAAGTGCTCTATCCGGCGATGGAGGACTATCAGCTCGACATCATGATTGGGGAGGGGCCGGCCGCACGCAGTGTCAAGATCGACCTGCCGCCGTTCACGCTGGTCGGCGCGACCACTCGCGCCGGGGCGTTGACGTCGCCGCTGCGCGACCGCTTCGGGATCGTGCAGCGCCTGCAGTACTACAGCCCGGGCGAACTGGCGG
>JBDNBC010000312.1:0-8231 GCA_039768115.1 Oceanococcaceae bacterium | reverse complement strand
GCGTGGTCGGGACCATGCCCACACCATCGCTGCCGCGCCCATGGCGCCGACGCCATTCGCCGCCAGGTCCAACCACTCAAAACCGCGATACGGCAGCAACAGCTGCCCGCACTCCAGAATCAACGACCAGCCAGTGGCGACGGTGGCCGCCACAACGGGGCCCTGCCCGGCAAGAAACCAGAGCCCAGTCAACGCGGCGTAGACCAGCGCGTGCTGCCACTTGTCCGCGTACCAGAGCGTGACCTCCGGAAAGGGATCAATGACAGGCAGCCACATCAGCGGCACCAACGCCAAGCTTGCCAGCACCGCCACCGCGCGCCACCCGATAGTGCCACGCAATGATGCGCGCCCCATCGCCCGGGTCGCGCTCACGGCGTATCGCGCTCGTCCACCACCAGCACTTCCGGCCCAATCTTCGGGAACCGCGGGTCTACGGCCGGATCGGGCCGTCGCATGTCATCAAAGATCACCCTGGTGGTCTGATCGAGCGCATCAACCAGTACGAATTCCCGCGGCGCGTCGCGCTGCAAACGCAGTTGCAGACGGGCGAACTGGGCCTCATCACCCTGCGGCGCCCAGATCAGCCAGTCGCCCTCCATGGTCAGTGGCAGTTCGTTCTCGCCCTCCAGGAGCATGGCCAGCGGCGTGCCCTGCACGGCTTTACGCGCATCACGCACCGTGATCTGTGCCAGTTCGTGATCCCAGTGCCAGACCAGGACACCATTGCTGCCGAACTCGACTGCGTAAGGGCTTTCGTAGCGCCACAAAAAGCGATTGGGTGGCAGGATCTCCAGACGCCCCTCCTGCCGTTCAAGAGTGTCGCCGTTCGCATCCATCAGCGTCTGCACGAAACCCATGCTCAGCGGCTCATCCGCCGCCCGAAACCGTTCCAGCTGCTGCGCCGGCGACGCCGCGACGACGACCGTACTGGCCAGCAGCGCGATCAGCAATACCAGGCCCGCACGGGCCTGACCTGCCGCTCTCGTAATGATGGGATGACGAAAATTCATATCGGAAATGCACTCATCGTTCTGGAGGGGGTGGTGCCAACACTTCACGCTGGCCACGATCATTGACGGCTGTGACCACGCCCGCGTCTTCCATAACTTCGATCATGCGCGCCGCCCGGTTGTAACCGACCTTGAGCTTGCGCTGGACCCAGGAGATCGAGGCCTTGCGGCTTTCGGTCACCACCCTGACCGCTTCGTCGTAGAGCGGATCCGCTTCGGCGTCGTCGTCATCACCGCCACCGACCCCGGACTCCCCGGGCAGGTTCACCGAACCGCCGTCGAGGATCTCGTCGATGTACTCGGCAGGAGCCACTTTCTTGAGGTATTCGACGACCTTGTGCACCTCATGATCATCCACGAAGCAGCCATGCACACGCTTGGCCACGGGCGTGCCGGTCGAGAGCAGCATGTCGCCGTGGCCGAGCAGCGCCTCGGCACCGTTGGCATCCATGATCACGCGGCTGTCGAGCTTGGAGGCCACGCGCATACCGATGCGGGTAGGAATGTTGGCCTTGATCAACCCGGTCAGCACATCGGTGGAGGGCCGCTGCGTCGCCAGAATCAGGTGGATGCCGGCGGCACGTGCTTTCTGCGCCAGGCGAGCAATCAGCTCCTCAACCTTTTTGCCCACCACCATCATCAAGTCCGCCAGCTCGTCGACGATAACCACGATATAGGGCATGGCCTCAAGCAGTGGCGGCGGCTGCTGGTCGTCGAACTCTTCCGCGGCCTTGTACAGCGGATCATGCAGCGGCGATTCGGCGTCCTGCGCGTCCTTGATCTTGCGGTTCAGGCCGACAATGTTGCGTACCCCCAGCGCGCTCATCAGTCGATAGCGGCGCTCCATCTCGCCCACGCACCAGCGCAGCGCGTTGGCGGCGTCTTTCATGTCGGTGACCACCGGCGCGAGCAGATGCGGAATGCCCTCGTACACCGAAAGCTCCAGCATCTTCGGGTCGATCATCAGCAACTTCACCTCCTCGGAGGTCGCCCGGTAGAGCATGCTGAGAATCATCGAATTGATCGCCACCGACTTCCCGGAGCCCGTTGTGCCGGCCACCAGTAGGTGGGGCATGCGCGCGAGATCCGCTGTGGTCGGCCCGCCGGAAATGTCCTTGCCCAGCGCCAGCGTCAGCGGCGACTTGGCGTTGCGGTAGCTGGCGGATTCGAGAATCGCGCGGAGCGACACGACCTCGCGCTGCTTATTGGGCACTTCCAGACCGACCACCGACTTGCCCGGAATGACCTCGACCACGCGGATGCTGACCATGGACAGCGCGCGCGCCAGGTCACTGGCCAGCCCCGAAATGCGACTGGCCTTGACCCCGGGCGCCGGCTGCAACTCGAAGCGCGTAATGACCGGGCCCGGCTCGACATGCACCACCTGAGCCTGCACACCGTAATCACCGAGGTTCTGCTCAATGTCCTGTGACATCTGCTGCAGCTCGTCTTCACTCCAGGCCTGCACCTGGGCCGCCGCAAGATCCAGCATTTCGATAGGCGGCAGAGGGTTGCCGGTAAATTCGGGCACGTCCTCGCCAGGCTTAGCCGGCGGAATGGGCAGACTGAGCTGAGCTTCGCCCCCCTTGGGCTTGCGTAATTTGCGGGTGCGCCCGGCACTTCCCCCTTCGTCGAGACGGGGCATCACGCGCGCCGACGCCGGCGTTCCGCTGCTCAGCGCATGGCGGTCGCCCGTCGACCCTGCCGTGGGCGGCGCGATAGAGCGCGCCACGGTAGGCTTCAGCCGCATGCGTTCGCGCCGGGCCGCCCGCCGCTCTTGCCAGTCATCATGTTTCTGGCCGATCCACTCCGCCAAGCGCAAGGCCCGCTCGCCCGTCGCATCGATCATGTTCAGCCAGCTGAAGTGCAGCGCCAGTGGCGCACTGGACACGACCAGGGCCAGCAGCACCAGCGTCGCCCCATACGCATTGAAAATGACGGCCAGCACTTCTCCCAGCGCCGCGCCGAGAACGCCGCCTGGCCCCTGCGGCATGCTCGCCACTTGCCAGCGGGAGTGCAGCGCGACCAGCGCGCAGGCACTGAGCAGCATCACCAGCGCGGCACACCAGCGCAGCCACGGCCAGCGCAGCACGGCATCGCTCTGCCGGTACAGCTGCACACCCGCGCCCAGCAGCAACCAGGGCAATAGGTAAGCCAGCCAGCCCAAAGAGCTGAACGACAGATCTGCCAGCCAGGCTCCAACCCACCCCCCCAGGTTTTGCGGTCGCAGCCAGCCCTCACTCTGAGCAAAACCCGGATCGGCGCGGTCATAGCTCAGTAGTGACATCAGCAGCAAAATGGCCCCACCCGCGCATAACAGCAGCATGGCTTCACGAATGCCACGCTGCCACCAGCGCCCTTCGACCACGGGGGTCGGGGCCGCTTTCGCCGCCTTGGTCCTAGCCATCACTGAAACCCATTATGTTGTGGCAAAGCGGGGAAAAACTTGCATGAATACACATCATGTTGAAGTATAGCGGCGGAGCAGAGAAACCCACCTCACCTATTGAAAATACCGCTGTCACACCCAACTTCGTCTAGACACGCCTGATAACCGGGCATGTCATCGTGCCAAGGAAACAGACCATGTTGCATGTCTCGCATTTTCTGTTCACCGCTGAAGGCGGCATCGAGTTGGTGCCTGCGGATATCGCTCCGGATGTCGCATCCGGTGAAAAACCCATCCCGCGCTTTGCGGATAACCAAGTGCGGTATCTGCAGGTGATTGTTGATCACGAGGGGCGCGCGTCGGAGGTCCAGGTCCGCACCGCGGGTGCCCTGGTACAGTTTGATGAAAAGGGGTGCGTGAAAAACGCCGGGATCGCCATGGGTGAGCGCGACGGCATTACCCGTTTCGAGCACGATACGGCAGTGCAACTGGCGCTTAACAGCCTTTTCGACACCGAACAGCACGTGCACTGACCGCACCTTTGCCAAGCGAGTCCCCGCTCACGTGGCTGGCTGCGGGACAGCCCAACCAGCCGTTCCCCCCGGCCCGCACGGCGCTGGCTCACCCTAATGGCTTGCTGGCCGCCGGAGGTGATCTGCACCCTCGGCGTGTGCTCGCTGCGTATCGACAGGGGATTTTTCCATGGTTTGGCGAAGGCGAACCGGTGCTGTGGTGGTCGCCGCACCCGCGCGCCGTGGTGCCGGTCGGCCAGCTGCATCGCAGCCGCTCATTGCAGCGTGCCTGGCGCCGCGCGGACTTCGCAGTCAGCAGCAATCAGGCCTTCACCAAGGTTCTCGAGCACTGCGCGCGCATCGGCCGGGGAGATGGTGTGTGGCTGACCGCCGACATGCGCGACGCGTATGCCGAACTGCACCAGCTCGGTCATGCGCATAGTGTGGAAATCTGGCGCGCCGGCATGCTGATCGGCGGCATCTACGGATTGCGCCTCGGCCGCGTGTTCTTTGGAGAATCGATGTTCTCGCACGCGACCAACGGCTCGAAACTGGCTCTCATTGCGCTGGAGGAATGCCTGCGCGCTCAGGGGGTCCAGCTCCTGGATGGCCAGGTCGCGTCACCGCACCTGCTGCGCATGGGCTTTCAACTGTGGCCGCGGGACGCCTTCCTCAACGCGCTGGACGCCCTGGTGGACATCTCATCGCCCCCTGCCCCCTGGCAGCTCGCCGCGGGGCTGCCCGCCGGCACGGAACATCGTTCCTGAGCGGCTTTACCTTGCCGATCATGGCTCCGTGAATTGCCTTATCGGCGGTCACTCGGGATAATGCTCGGTTTACTAACTGCTTGATGCGTGGCTTATGCCAAAAGAAGATCTGATTGAAATGGAAGGCAAGGTGGTCGACACCCTGCCGAACACCACTTTTCGCGTGGAACTTGAAAACGGTCACACCGTCACCGCGCACATTTCAGGTCGCATGCGCAAGCATTACATCCGCATTCTGACCGGCGACACGGTCACGGTGCAGCTCACGCCTTACGACCTGAGCAAAGGCCGCATCACCTACCGCGGCCGGTAATTCGGCATCAACGCCCGCCCTCAGGCGGGCGTCAACTCGGGCGCATCAATGTCGATGATCAGCCCGCTATCGTCCGCGGAAATGCGCACTGCACCGCCCTTGGCCAGCTTGCCGAACAGCAGCTCATCCGCCAGCGGTCGCTTGATTTTTTCCTGCACCAGGCGAGCCAGCGGCCGCGCGCCCAGCGCCGGATCGTAACCCTCGCGGGCCAGCCAGTCGCGGCCGTCCTCGGTGATATCGAGGTGGACGTGCTTCGACTCCAACGTGACTTCCAGCTGCATCAACAGCTTGTCCACGATGGAACGGACCACGTCATGCCCCAGATGCGCGAAGGGCACGATGGCATCCAGGCGGTTGCGGAATTCCGGCGTAAACATTTTCCTGATGACGCCCATCGCATCAGTGGTGTTGTTTTGCGGGGTAAAGCCGATGGACGTGCGGTCCATCTCCGCTGCGCCGGCATTGGTGGTCATCACCACGATGACATTGCGGAAATCGGACTTGCGGCCGTTGTTGTCCGTCAGCGTGCCGTGATCCATGACCTGCAACAAAATGTTGAAGATCTCCGGGTGGGCTTTCTCGATCTCGTCCAACAACAGCACACAGTGCGGGTGCTTGTTGACCGCTTCGGTCAGTAGGCCGCCCTGGTCGAAGCCGACATAGCCCGGCGGCGCACCAATCAGTCGGGATACCGCGTGGCGCTCCATGTATTCGCTCATGTCGAAGCGCAGCAACTCGATGCCGAGCAGTGTCGCCAACTGGCGGGTGACCTCGGTCTTGCCCACCCCGGTGGGGCCGGCAAACAGGAAGTTGGCGATGGGACGGTCTGGGCTCGCCAGCCCGCTGCGGGACAGCTTGATCGCGGACGCCAGCATGCCGATGGCCTCATCCTGGCCGAAGATCTGCAGGCGGAGGTCACGCTCCAGTGTCCGCAGGGCCTGCTTGTCATCTGCAGATACGCTGCGCGGCGGAATGCGCGCGATTTTGGCGACGATTTCCTCGATGTCGCGGGCTTGCACCGTCTTGCGCCGCTTGTTACCCGGGCGCAAGCGCATGGCAGCGCCGACCTCATCCATCACGTCGATGGCCTTGTCCGGCAGTTGCCGGTCGTTGATATGCCGCGCCGACAGCTCCGCCGCGCTCTCCAGCGAGGCATGCGAATACTTGACCCGGTGATGCTCCTCGTACCGCGATTTGAGCCCTTCCAAGATCAGGATGGTGTCAGCCACACTGGGCTCGCTGACGTCGATTTTCTGGAAGCGCCGCGCCAGCGCATGATCCTTCTCGAAAATGCCGCGATATTCGGCATAGGTTGTTGAACCCAGGCAGCGCAGCTTGCCGTCCGACAGGGCCGGCTTGAGCAGGTTCGAGGCATCCATGACCCCACCCGAGGCCGAACCGGCGCCGATGATGGTATGGATTTCATCAATGAACAAAATGGCATGCGGCTGTTCTTCCAGCTCCTTGAGAACGCCTTTGATGCGTTTTTCAAAGTCACCGCGATACTTGGTTCCGGCGACAAGACCACCCAGATCCAGCGCGTACACCACGGCGTTATCGAGGGCATCGGGCACTTCGTTGTCAACAATCCGCCGCGCCAGCCCTTCGGCGATAGCGGTCTTGCCGACGCCGGCCTCACCAACCAGCAGCGGATTGTTCTTGCGCCGCCGGCAGAGGGTCTGCACCACCCGCGCCACCTCATCGTCACGACCAATTAACGGATCAATCCGCCCTTCCGCCGCGCGCCGGTTCAGGTTCACGGTGTATTGGCTGAGCGCCGACGGGGAGGCCTCGCCATCGGGCTTGGCTTCCGCAGCCTTGTCTTCACCCGGCGCCTCACCGTCGCCGGTCTTGGAAATGCCGTGAGAGATGTAATTCACCACATCCAGCCGCGCGATGCCTTGTTCCGCGAGCAGATAAACCGCATGCGAGTCGCGTTCGGCGAAGAGCGCAACGATCACATTGAGCGGGCGCACGTCTTTTTTGCCGGCGGCCTGCACGTGATAGACCGCGCGCTGCAACACGCGCTGGAAGCCAACGGTTGGCTGCACTTCGTACTCGCCATCGGCGCCTTTTTCGGCCGTCGGCACGTTGGTGAGCAGGAACTGTTCGAGCTCACTGCGCAGACGATCCAGCGAACTGCCGACCGCGCGCAGCACGTCCGCGACTTCGCCGTCGTCGAGCAGGGCAAGCAGCAGATGCTCAACAGTCAGCAGTTCATGACCGCTACGTTTGGCCTGGACAAAGGCCGCGTCAAGGGATTTTTGCAGTTCCTGGCTCAACATCAATCGCGCTCCAGCGTACTCAAGAGGGGGTGCTGATGCTCCCGCGCGTAGCGGTTCACCTGCTCGACTTTGGTTTCGGCAATCTCGGCGGTGTAGGTTCCGGCTGTTGCGCGTCCGTTTGTGTGCACTTCCATCATCACCTTCACTGCCGCCTCATGCGGCATCCGAAAGAACTTCTGCAGTACATGCACGACGAATTCCATGGGGGTGTAATCGTCGTTCAAGAGCACCACTCGGTACATCGGCGGCGGCGCCACACGCGGACGCTCGGCCTCGGCTACGGTGCCATGGTCGGGCAACCCCATGGGTGGCCGTGAATCTTGCGATCTGCTCATACAGTCATTCTATGCACGTCTGCGCGGTCCATGCCGAGCCGGATGCTTCAACCCGAAAATTGCCCGAATTCATGGAGTCTGTGACCGCAACTTGTCCCATGCGATCCCGGCGACCGTGACGGCATTCGTGAGAAACTAGAGGTTGTTGTTGTCTGTCGTTACCGTGTCTCTGACATTCCCTCCCGCTGTGCTGCGCCTCCTCAGTCGGTTCCCGCCGTTGCTTATGCTTCTCGCGCTGGCTCTGCTCGGTGTCGAACTGGCGCGGGTGTTCTGGCTGCTGATGCCCGCAGGGCCGGCGTGGGAACCGGTGCCTCCGCCGGCTCGGACCGCCAATGCGGGCACGGCTACTCCCGCATTCAACATCGATCCATTGCTGTCGGCCAACCTGTATGGCGACTTTCAGGCGGCGACAGCGGCCTCCCCGGAACTCGACCCCGAAAACGCGCCGGACACCAAGCTGCGGCTCACACTGCGGGGCATTGTGGCCGCCGAAGACGAGACCAGCTCTCGGGCGCTTATCGAATCGAACCCCAATGACCTGAAGCCCTACAGCGTCGGCATGGATGTGCCCGGCGGCGCGACCATTCATGCGGTCCATTCCGATCGCGTCCTGCTCCGGC
>JBDNBC010000311.1:0-20129 GCA_039768115.1 Oceanococcaceae bacterium | reverse complement strand
GCAACGCCGCGCTCGCGGCCCTCGCCGAAGGCCGGCCCCGCATCAGTGGGCCGATTCAACTCGTCCAGGACAGCCTCAGCCGGCCCGGATTCCTGTTCTATGAGCCCTTTGTCGTGACGGCCCCGGACCGTGATGGCCGCCGCTATACCGGGCTGGTCTATGCCCCCTTCGTGGTGGCCGATCTTGTCGAAGGAGCACTACAGCCGAGCCAACGAAACGTCACATTTTCACTGCGCGATGGCGATCGGTTGCTCTACGGTGACAGCACGGCCACAACCTCGACGTTCGATGCCTACCCGATGTTTGAAAGCGTTATCACCCTGCCGATGTATGGCCGCGAATGGACCTTTCACATCGCCAGCGGGCGCCCCTACCGCGAAGGCGCACTGACCTCGTTGCCCGGCCTGATCCTGCTCGGCGGGCTCAGTGTGAACCTGCTGCTGATAGCCTTTTTCGGTCTGCTAGTGCAATCGAGCCGGGCCGCCGAGGAGCGGGCCGCGCATGCCTCCGTTCAACATGAACGGGCGCAGCGCGAGTTGCTGCAACGCAACGAGGAGCTGGTGCAATTCAATTACCGGGTGTCACATGATCTCGTGGCCCCGATGCGCTCGATCAGTGGCCTGCTCGATATTCTGCGGCTGGATCTGGAGGACCAGGAGTACGGCAACGTTGAACAGGCCGTCGCGCAGATGCAGACCGAGGTCACCAAGCAGATTCGGGTGATTTCGAGCATTTTCCGGCTGTCCGAAGCCGATCTGCGCGAAGAGGAATACCGCTGGTTTGCGGTGCGCCCGCTGGCCATCGAGCTGTTTGAGACCGCCACGCGTGACGAGCAGGCCACCGATGTTGCTTTGCGACTGCAGGTTCCCGATGATTTTTACGTCTACGCACCGGAGTCACGCTTGCGCCTGGCGCTGGGCAACATCATCAGCAACGCCGTGCGTTTTCGGCGCGAAGGCGAGCAGCAGCCGCGCGTGGATGTGCGCGCCGAGATGAACGGCAACGAGTACGTCATTCGCGTTCGCGACAACGGCATCGGCATTCCGGCCGAACTGCAGCCCAAGGTCTTTGATCTGTTTTTCCGCGCGCATAGCCATGCCAAGTCGGGCACCGGGCTGGGGGCGTATATTGCCCGCAAGAGCCTCGAGCGCATGGACGGCGAGATCGAGGTCTTCTCGGATGCCGAGGGCAGTGCCTTCGAATTGCGCTGGCCGCATCCGGCAGGCGCCGCCAGTGTGCCGCCACCCATTTCGTCGGGAGAACCCCCCTTATGACCGAATCGCTGAGCTTTCTGGGCAGCAGCTTCATGCCCCATGGCTACTGTTTGCGCTGGATTCCCGCGTTGCTGTGGACCCATGTCCTCGCCGATGCGCTGACGGCCGTCGCCTATTTTTCGATTCCCGCCACCATTGCCTACTACCTGAGCCGGCGCAAATTACCGGTGGAAGTGATGAGCCAGTACGGCTGGGTAGGCGGATTGTTCGCCGCGTTCATCCTGCTCTGCGGCATTACCCATGTGTTTGGCCTGTTGACCATCTGGTACCCGCTGTACGGCATTGAAGGCGTGCTCAAATCGGCCACGGCGGTTGTTTCGCTGTTCACGGCCATCGCCCTGATCCGCGTGATACCGACATTGCTCACCCTGCGCAGCGCAACCGAACTGGAAGACGAAATCCATGCGCGCGAAGCCAACGAAAAGGAACTGGAGCGCCTGAATCAACGGCTGCGTGCCGAAGTACTGGCGCGGGAACGTGACCAGGACGCTCAAAAAGAGGCGTTACGTTCATTGCGCGAAGCGCTGGAACGGCGAAACACCAAAGCTAACGAGGATCAGCCGGACACCGGCACGCCGAAAACGCCGTGAACGTGCCGCAGCCGCGGTAACAAGCGGCCGAAGGAGCGGACCGAGGACGTGTGCCAATGCTAGGATCCTAGCTATGGAGTCCATATGTCCCCTGCGCATCCCGGCATGAAGCAGCTCGCCTTAGTTTTGCTGGTTGATGACAACCCGGCCGACAACTACATCCACCAGAGAATCCTGGCACGGGCACATTGCGCCGCGCAGGTGGAGGTGGCGCTGAACGGTCAGGAAGGCATTGACTTCCTGCAGCGGCGCAAGGCCGAGGGCCTACCCCTGCCAGACCTGGTCTTTCTCGACATCAACATGCCCGTCCTCGACGGCTGGGGCTTTCTCGACAAATGCCGGGAGCTCAACTTTGATGCAGACACGATGCCGATCATTGCGATGCTGACCACCTCGCTGAACCCCCGCGATGTCGCCCGCGCCCGGGAAAGCGGGCTGGTCGAGCAGTACATCGAAAAACCACTGACCGTGGACGGGCTGGAATTCATCATGTCGCGCATCTATCCCGAAGATGCGAATTGATAGCTGAGTTCTATCACTAGGTTCTCATGTAGGCTATTTCACTATCGATATGCTGGTGTTTCCTATTCACGAGGCGACACTCATGCGCATCTCCAAACCGCCGCTGTATGCGGCCATCGCCCTGGCCCTGGCGCCGCTGGTCTCGACCAGCCCGGCGCTGGCGCAAGGCGAAGCCAAGCCCAACTCCTTCTGGTGGCCTGAGCAGCTGAACCTCGCCCCACTGCGTCAGCATGGGGCTGAATCGAACCCGATGGGCGATTCGTTTGATTACGCCAAGGCGTTCGCCAAGCTCGACCTGCAAGCCGTGAAGGCGGATATCGCCGCCACCTTGACCGACTCCCAGCCCTGGTGGCCGGCCGATTACGGTACATATGCGCCCTTCTTCATTCGCATGTCGTGGCATGCCTCGGGGACTTACCGTGTCTCCGATGGTCGCGGCGGTGCGGGCGGCGTACAGATGCGCTTTGAGCCGCTCAACAGCTGGCCCGACAACACCAACCTCGACAAGGCCCGGCGCCTGCTCTGGCCGGTCAAGCAGAAGTATGGTCACAGCCTGTCCTGGGCCGACCTGATGGCGCTGACCGGCAACGTGGCGCTGGAGTCAATGGGCTTTGAGACCTTCGGCTTTGCCGGCGGCCGCGAGGATGACTGGGAACCAGACCTGGTCTACTGGGGGCCGGAAGACGAGATGCTGGCTGACGAGCGTTACAGCGGTGACCGCAAACTCGAGCGTCCACTGGCCGCGGTGCAGATGGGCCTGATCTACGTGAACCCCGAGGGCCCGAACGGCGTCCCTGACCCGCTGCTGGCCGCCAAGGACATTCGCGAGACCTTCGGCCGTATGGCGATGAACGATGAAGAAACCGTCGCCCTGATCGCCGGCGGCCACACTTTCGGCAAAGCCCACGGCGCCCGCAAACCAGATGATTGCCTGGAGGGGGACCCCGCCAGCGCGCCGGTGGAGCAGCAAGGCTTTGGCTGGAAGAACAACTGCGGCAAGGGCCATTCCGAAGACACCATCACCAGCGGCCTGGAGGGCGCCTGGACGGCCGTACCCACGCAATGGTCGATGCAGTATCTGAGCAACCTGTTCGCCTTTGAATGGGTGCAGACACGCAGCCCGGCCGGCGCCATCCAGTGGGTGCCAGAAAATGCCGATCAGGTGCAGATCGTTCCGGACGCGCACGTCGAGGGCAAGCGCCACGCACCGATCATGTTCACCACCGACCTGTCATTGAAAGAAGACCCGATCTACCGGGAGATTTCGCAGCGCTTTCTCAACAACCCCAAGCAATTCGAAGACGCCTTTGCTCGCGCCTGGTTCAAGTTGTTGCACCGTGATCTGGGCCCCCGCGCCCGCTATGTCGGTACGGAAATCACCGATGAAGTGCTGATCTGGCAGGACCCGATCCCCGCCGTGGACCACAAGCTGATCGACGCCCAGGACATTGCGGCACTGAAAACGCAGATTCTTGACAGTGGCTTGAGCGTGTCCGAATTGGTACGAGTGGCCTGGGGTTCGGCGGCCAGCTACCGCGGTACGGACATGCGCGGTGGCGCCAATGGAGCGCGTATTCGTCTGGCGCCGCAGAAGGACTGGGCGGTCAACAACCCGCGGGAGCTGAAGAAAGTGCTGAAGCGGCTGGAGAAAATTCAGACCCGCTTCAACAGGGCGCAGTCGGATGGCACCCGGGTATCGCTGGCCGACCTGATCGTGCTGGGCGGCGCGGCCGGCATCGAGAAGGCCGCGAAGGATGCGGGCCACACGGTGAGCGTGCCCTTCGCCCCTGGCCGGATGGATGCCAGCGCCGAGCAGACCGACGCCGAGTCCTTTGCCGTGCTCGAGCCCGTGGCCGATGCGTTCCGCAACCACTTTGGTGACGGCCTGACGCATTCCCCGGCGGAATGGATGGTCGAGCGGGCCAACCTGCTGACGCTGACCGTGCCCGAAATGACCGTGCTGATTGGCGGCATGCGCGCGCTGAATGCCAACACGGGCGGCGCTCAACACGGCGTGTTCACCGACCAACCGGGCACGCTGAGCAATGACTTCTTCGTCAACCTGCTGAGCATGGACACGGCCTGGACGCCGTCAACGAAGGACGAGGGCATCTATGTCGGGCGCGACCGGGCCAGTGGCAAGCAGAAGTGGACCGCCACGCCGGTGGATCTGATCTTCGGCTCGAACACCGAGCTGCGGGCCATTGCCGAGGTCTATGGCGCCGGCCAGGCCGAAGCCAAATTCGTCGAGGACTTCGTCGCGTCCTGGACCAAGGTCATGCGTCTGGACCGCTTCGACCTCTGACACGGCCGCCCAACGGGGCACTGGCCTCGTCCGGCACGCCCCGGCATGGCATCGGGGCATGCCAACGGCGGCGTGGTGTCACGTCGCCGTTATTATTTTGCGCACGGTCGACACATCCGGCCCCCCTGAGGCAGGCTATGCAGCCACTGCCTGGCGCGGACACGCCCATGACCATCTTTGACGCCATCATCGCCGGCACGGCGCCGGCCAGCATCGTGTATCGGGACGACCACTTCATCAGCTTTCTGGATATCCGCCCCATGGCGGCCGGGCATCTACTGGTCTGCCCGCTGCAGGCCGTGGATACCCTCGATCAGCTCGACGCGCCGACCCAGGCCGGGCTGTGGCAGTTGGCGATTCGTCTGGCGACGGCCCAGCGTCATGCGCTCGGCAGCCGGGCCCAGCACTTTCTGGTCAATGATGGCCGCGCCGCAAGCCAGTCGGTGCCGCACGTGCACATTCACGTGATCCCCCGCTACCGCCGCGATGCCCTTCCGACGATGGGGCGGATGATTGCCCACGTCGGATTGCGCATGCTGCCGATGCCGGTCTCAGCCCGCAAACGCGCCCATTTGGACGCCCAGGCCGCGGCGATTCGTGCCGCGCTCTAACGGCGCGCGCCTAAACGCCCGCGGCCAGCGCCAGCGGCACGATGCGCTGCACTTCTTCCAGCCACCAGGGGCGCGGCACTGCGGCCGCCAGTTCAACATCCGGGTCCAGCACGCTGTAGGCCGGACGCTGCGCCGGCGTGGGATAGTCGGCCGTGCGGATCGGCGCAACAGTGCCCCAGCGGTGCGTCCCCTCAACCGCCACGGCGGCCGAACGCACCGCGCAGGCGAAATCGAACCAGCTGGCCACCCCCGCATCCGTCCAGTGCAGAATCTGGCCGCGGCCGATGTCTTCGGCCATCATCGCGAAGAGCGCGCGGGCAATACTGTGGGTGCTGGTCGGCGTGCCCAATTGATCACTGACCACTCGCAACTGCGGGCGCTCGGCGAGCAGACGTAGCATCGTTCGCAGGAAATTCTGCTGCACCGGGCCGTAGACCCATGCCGTGCGCAGGATGCTGGCAGCGCCATCACTTGCCTCCCGCACCCCCTGCTCGCCCGCCGCCTTGGAGCGGCCATATGCCCCCAACGGCGCCACCGGAGCATCCACAGAGTACGGCGTGCACTGCTGGCCAGCGAAAACAAAATCGGTCGAAATGTGGATCGGCCACGCGCCATGCCGGGAGGCAGCGGCGGCGACATGCCGCGCGCCATCGGCATTGATGGCGAAGGCCTGCTCGACGTCGCTTTCGGCCTTGTCGACAGCGGTGTAGGCCGCCGCGTTGATGACGACCTGTGGCTTGTAATGGCCCAGAGCGTCGTCCACCTGCGCGGCCTGGGTAATGTCCAGTTGCGCGCGGTTGAGCGCAATGATCTGCAGATCCTGCGGCGCGAGCATGACGATGGCCTGGCCCAACTGCCCTTGCGCACCGGCCACCAGCACGGTCTTGCGCGGCGTCATCGTCGGGCACACGCGGCGGCGAGGATCGGCATCGCGGTGACCTCAGCCGGCAAAGTCAAAGACCTCCGCCTGCGCCAGCCCGAGCGCCTCGGCATCCTTGCCGGACAACACCGGCGGGCCGGCCAACGGCCACTCGATGCCGATGGCCGGGTCATCCCAGCGAATGCCGCGCTCTCCAGCCGGGTCATACACATCGGTGACCTTGTACAGCACCTGCGCGCTGGGCGAGGTCACCACAAAACCGTGCGCAAACCCCACCGGCACCCATAACTGGCGGGCATTGTCAGCTGACAAATACTCCCCGACCCATTGTCCGAAGGTGGGCGAGCCCCGACGAATATCCACGGCCACATCAAAGATTTCTCCGGCCAGCACCCGCACTAGCTTGCCCTGAGGGTGGGCGCCAATCTGGTAGTGCAATCCGCGCAGTACGCCCTGGGCCGATTTCGACTGGTTGTCCTGCACAAAGGCCTGAGTACAGCCCGTAAGTTCGGCAAACCGGGCGGCGTTGAAGCTTTCCATGAACCAGCCGCGGTCATCGCCAAAAACCTTCGGCTCGAGCAGCAGGACGCCATCAAGTGCGGTGGGGCTGGCCTTCATTGCGCTTCTTCCTCAGCGATGCGCATCAGGTATTCCCCGTATCCGCTCTTGATCAGTGGCGCCGCCAGGGCGCGCAGCTGGGCGAGGTCGATGAAGCCGGCGCGGTAGGCCACTTCTTCCGGGCTGGCGATCTTCAAGCCCTGCCGTTTCTCCAGCGTGTGGATAAACATACCGGCCTCCAGCAGCGAGTCGTGGGTGCCGGTATCCAGCCACGCCGTACCCCGCCCCATCTGCTCCACCCGCAGCTGCCCGGCATCGAGGTAACGCTGGTTGAGGTCGGTGATTTCCAGCTCGCCGCGAGGCGACGGACGAATCGCCTTGGCGTGGTCAACCACGTTGCTGTCGTAGAAGTACAAACCGGTCACGGCATAGCGCGACTTGGGCTTGGCGGGCTTTTCCTCAATGCCCAGCGCGCGGCCGCTCTTGTCGAAATGCACCACGCCGTAGCGCTCGGGGTCGTGCACGGCATAAGCGAACACGGTGGCGCCCTGCGGATGGGCAGCGGCCCGTTGCAGCGACTCGGCCAGCTCATGGCCGAAGAACAGGTTGTCGCCCAGTACCAGCGCACAGGCGTCACCGGCGATGAACTCTTCACCAATCAAAAAGGCCTGCGCTAGGCCGTCGGGGCTGGGTTGCACCTGGTACTGCAGCGAGATGCCCCACTGCGAGCCATCGCCCAGCAGCGCTTCGAAGCGTGGCGTGTCCAGCGGCGTGGAGATGATCAGAATGTCGCGAATCCCGGCCAGCATCAGCGTGGTCAGCGGGTAGTAGATCATCGGCTTGTCGTAGACCGGCAGCAGTTGCTTAGACACGGCCTGCGTTGCCGGATACAGACGGGTGCCGCTGCCGCCGGCCAGAATGATCCCCTTCATGCGGCGGCTCCGTCGGCGCGATTGCGCAAGCCCAGACGCTGCCCGGCCTGCCCGCGCTGCTGGATGGCCCGGCACCAGTCGAGATGCGCCAGGTACCAGTCCACGGTTTTGGCCAGCCCGGTCTCGAAGGTTTCCTGCGGCGTCCAGCCCAGCTCGCGCTGGATCTTGCCGGCATCAATCGCATAGCGCGCATCGTGGCCGGGCCGGTCGGTGACGAAGGTGATCTGCTCGGCGTAGGGCCGCGCCTGCGGCCGACGCGCATCGAGCCGCCGGCAAATCTCGCGCACAACGTCGATGTTGGTCCACTCGTTGTGGCCACCGATGTTGTAGCTCTCACCCAGCGCGCCCTGCTCCAGCACCGTCATCAGGGCACGGGCGTGGTCATCCACAAACAGCCAGTCGCGGATATTCGCGCCGCGGCCGTAGACCGGGATAGGCTCTCCGGCCAGTGCTTTCAGAATCACTACCGGGATCAGCTTCTCGGGAAACTGCCACGGCCCATAGTTGTTCGAGCAATTGCTCATCACCACTGGCAGGCCATAGGTGTGATGCCAGGCGCGTACCAGATGGTCCGAGGCCGCTTTGGAGGCCGAATAGGGCGAGTTGGGCGCATACGGGGTGTCTTCCCGGAACAGGCCGTGCTCTCCCAGCGTGCCGAACACCTCATCGGTGGAGATGTGGTGAAAGCGAAATTGCGCCCGGCGCGCCGCCGGCAGGGCATCGTGGTAACGCAGCGCCGCCTGCAGCAGAGCAAAGGTGCCAACGATGTTGGTTTGAATGAAGGCCGCGGGCCCATCAATCGAACGGTCCACGTGGGATTCGGCGGCCAGATGCATCAGCGTGTCGGGCTGGTGGGCGTCGAGCATGCGGGACATCGCCGCTTCATCGGCGATATCGGCCTGCACGAACTGGTAGCGCGCCGGATCTGCCGCCGCGGGTTCGTTCTCCACGGCTTCTCGGCAGGCGGCGTAGGTCAGCAGATCCACGTTGACCACCGAATGCGTCGTGGTCGCCAATACATGGCGGATCAACGCCGACCCGATGAACCCCGCCCCGCCCGTAATCATGATTTTCATGACGCAAATTGTAGCGACGCGGCGGCGTCGCGGCTGTCAGTCGTCGGGATAGAGCAGCTTTGCCGGCGGGAACAGGGTCGCCTCGGGCAGCGATTGCGCCGCGGCGGAGGCCTGCTGCAGCAATGTGTCTGCGCGGATCGGGCCCAGCACCTTACAGGCACTGACATAAGTGGCATGTACCACCAGTTGCAGATCGCCCAGCGAAAGCTCGGGCATGCGTCCGCCCTGCACCATCCAGCCCAGCACCGGGGCCGCCATCTCATGCAAACCCTTGTGCGGCGCGACCTCGCGGGCCAGCGTCTGGGTGAACTCGCTGCGCTGGCGCGGATGGCCCTCGACAATCACCTGTCGGAACACATGCAGCAAACGGCGGGCCACCACCCGCCCGGCACTCAGGCCCTCCGTGATATCGGGCGTGGGGTCGAGTAACCCCGAGCGCGCCCGGTGAATCGCGCTACGCAAGGATTGACGCTGCGCCGCACTCAGCTGGAATTCGGCGGCAGCGATGCGCATGAACTCGATGATCTGCCGACTGCCGTCGTGGGCAAATCGCCGATTCCACAGATCTGCGGCCAGCTCGCCCAATGGCGGCCCGAGACTCTGCCGCACCAGGTCCGGCACCAGGGCGAGCCAGTCGGTGGATTCGTCCCGCTTCACGCATCCCTCCGCGGGGCCAGGCTGGCCTGAAACTCGGGGTAACCGATGTCGGCGTGCTCGGTGTAGTCGAGGCCATGCTGCTCATGGATGGTGGTGGCACGAATACCGACGACCCGCTTGAGCACAAGAAACACGAGCGTGGCGAGCCCAAAGGCCCACAGAAAAGCCACAGATATGCCCAGCAGCTGGGTCACCACCCGGTCAACGTTGAACAGATCGCCGCGATAGAACAGCCCGGCTGCCAACGTGCCCCACGCGCCGGCAAAGCCATGGACCGGCACGGCACCCACCACATCATCCACCTGCATCCGCTCGAGCAGAGCCGCTCCGGCCACCATCACCACGCCGCCAACGAACCCGGTCAGCACGGCAAAGCCGGCATGCATGCTGGCACAGCCCGCCGTGATCGCCACCAGGCCGGCCAGCCCGCCATTCAGGGTGGTCAGGACGGCAATCGGCTTGCGCGCCACCACCATGCTGAACAGCGCGCCGACCACACCCGCCACGGCGGCAAGCTGGGTATTCATCAGTACCGTACCGACGTCGACTGAGGCCGCCAGCGTGGACCCGCCATTGAATCCGAACCAGCCCAGCCACAGCACGAACACGCCGAGCGCCGCCAACGGCAGGTTATGCCCCGGAATGGCGCGCGGCTGGCCGTTTGCGGCAAAGCGCCCCAGACGCGGGCCGAGCACGATGACGGCGGCCAGCGCACACCAGCCACCAATCGAGTGCACCACGGTGGAGCCCGCAAAGTCGACAAAGCCGCGTTCCGCCAACCAGCCACTGCCGTCATAGAAGCTGCCCCAGACCCAGCTCCCGTAGAGCGGATAGATCAGCGCGGTGATCGCCACCGAGCCGAGAATGTAAGGCCAGAACCGCATCCGTTCGGCCACGGCGCCCGACACGATGGTCGCCGCCGTCGCCGCGAACATGGCCTGAAACACAAAGAACGTGGCCTCGCTGCCCCCTTCCGAGTCCATCACGAAGTGGTCGGTGCCCATCCAGCCGCTGGGGTTGCTGCCGAACATGAGCCCGTAGCCAATCAACCAGAACCCCAACACGCCGAAACACAGGTCGGCGTAGTTTTTCATGATCACGTTGGTGGCATTCTTGGCCCGCGTCGAACCGCCTTCAAGCAAGGCGAACCCGGCCTGCATAAAGAACACCAGCGCCGCACTGATGCTGACCCAGACAATGTCGGCCGGCAGGCTCAGCGGGCCGTCATCGGCCTGCGCCGTCAACGGCACCAGGGCCAGGAGTGCCAGCCATCGGGCCGGAGAATGTTGGGAGCGAGAGTGCAGAGGCATGAATGCGTCCTTGGGTCAGATATCGCGCTTGACGCCGCGATAGGTCAGCTGGGCCTTGGCGGCCGGGGCGGGGGAATCCGGGATCGCGGCATCCGCCGCATGCACAGGCGCGCGGGCCGGCTCTTCCGTGACAATGACCCCGCGATAACGCCGCGGCCGGCCGTTCGCCGCTGCCGAGGCGGCCGCTTCGCTGCGTTGACTCTGCACCGTGGCAATCGCCTTCTGCAGCGCCTCCATCACGATGCGCGCGTGAATGGGCCGGTAGATATCCACGGCACGGCCATTGCGGCGGGCCGTGTAGCGCAGCGTCACCGGGTAGGGCGGCAGCACCTCGTCACGACTGACATCGACCACGTGGATGTCGGCCTGTGGCGGTGGCGTCCACTCCACATCCACCTGCAGCACCGAAGCCGATGTATTGATGGCCGAGGTCACCGCCATGCGGTCCATATCTTCGAGATTGACGCAGGACATTCGAATCACGTCGCGTTTTTTCGCCACGACAGGCACCTTGAATCAAGGACCGCTTTCGCAGCCGATGCTGCAATGCAGCAACATCGATGCCAGTTTGTCCTCAACCGGCACCCGCAAATGCAATCACGGGGTGGCGAGCGCCGTCTTCCGGACAGTAACCTGCACAAACACCCCCCAGCCGGAGACAACCCATGCCCCATTCGTGTACCCGCCACCCTGTTTTGGTGCGCATCGTCCTGCTGGCACTGGCGATGGTCAGCAGCGCCTTGTCGGCTGCGCCCCCCGTCAACACGCTGGGGGAACCGCGCAGTTTTTTCCGCTCCCCCGAACCGACCGGCATTGCCATCCGCGGCTACGATCCGGTGGCTTACCACACGCTGGGAGCACCGACGCCGGGTTCCGCAGAGCATGCTTTCGAGTACCAGGGCGCTACTTGGCACTTCGCCAACGCTCAGCACAGGCAAATGTTTGTTGCCGACCCGGAGACATACGTGCCGGCCTACGGTGGCTACTGCGCCTACGGGGTAGCGCGAGGCTATCTGGTCAAGATCGAGCCGGACCAGTGGGAAATTGTTGATGGCCGGCTGTATCTCAACTACGACGAGAAGGTCTCGGACAAATGGCGCAAGGACATCCCCGGGTTCATCCGCCAGGCCGACGCGCAATTTGCGGATCTGATCACGCCCTGAAGCGAACGGCATCAGCGGCATCACGCAAGCCCTGAACGGGGTCGCGCGTTTGCAGTCACTGGCCACGACCAGTAGGGTCAGGCCTCAGCTGTGCCGACTACCAGGGGAAATAACAACGTGAGCACCGAGAAAAAGGATCCGATGATCCCTGACGGTGACGTGAATCCGTACAACACCGATTACCAGATTGGTCAGGACAACATCGTCGTCAACGTGGGGCCCTTCGGCCTCGATATCCACAACCGGGTATTTGCCATATCCGGCCTGGCCGTGATCGCGTTCGTGGTCCTCACACTGGCCTTTCAAACTCAGGTGGCGCCCCTGTTCGAGGGCCTGCGCAACTGGCTGACCAGCAACCTGGACTGGTTCTTCATCAGCGCCGCGAACATCTTCGTGGTGATCTCGCTGGCCTTGATCTTCAGCCCGCTGGGTCGAGTCCGGCTGGGTGGGACCGAGGCTACACCGGATTACAGCTACCTGAGCTGGTTCTCGATGTTGTTTGCCGCCGGGATGGGCATCGGCCTGATGTTTTTCGGGGTGTCCGAGCCGCTTTCGCACTTTGGCAGTGCGATGGGTGGCGTCAGCGTCGACCCGGAGACGGGTCTGCGCACCGACTGGGCCCCACTGGGCGCGGCCGCAGGTGACCCTGAGGCGGCACGCCGGCTGGGTATGGCGGCGACGATTTATCACTGGGCGCTGCACCCGTGGGCGATTTATGCCGTGATGGCCCTGGGGCTGGCGCTGGTGTCCTTCAACAAGGGACTGCCGCTGACGATCCGGTCCGTGTTCTATCCGCTGCTGGGCGAGCGCGTCTGGGGCTGGCCGGGGCACGTCATCGACATTCTGGCGGTACTGGCGACCCTGTTTGGTCTGGCCACCTCGTTGGGTCTCGGTGCTTCGCAGGCGGCTTCCGGACTGAACCACCTGTTTGGCACCCCACTGGGCACCACGATGCAGGTCGTGCTCGTGACCGGGATCACGGCGCTGGCGCTGATTTCCGTGGTGGCTGGCCTGGATGCCGGCGTCAAGCGACTATCGGAAATCAACATGGTGCTGGCCGTGTTGCTGCTGCTGTTCGTGATCATCGTCGGTCCGACCGTCGCGGTGCTGACCGGGTTTTTCGATAATCTGGCCGCGTACCTGCAGCATCTGCCGGCGCTGGCCAATCCCATCGGCCGAGAGGACGGTAACTTCGCCTCCGGCTGGACTGCCTTCTACTGGGCCTGGTGGATTTCCTGGTGCCCCTTCGTCGGTATGTTCATTGCCCGCGTGTCGCGGGGTCGGAGCGTGCGCGAGTTTTTGATCGCGGTGCTACTGGTGCCTTCGCTGGCCTGCGTGTTCTGGATGAGCGTGTTCGGTGGGACGGCGATCTCGCAGGTGGTCAATGATGGCTACCAGGCCGCGGCCAACGCCGATCTGCCACTGCAGTTGTTCACCATGCTGGACGCGCTGCCGCTGGCGCAGATCACCTCCTTCATCGCTATCGTGCTCGTGGTGGTGTTCTTTATCACCTCGTCGGACTCCGGTTCGCTGGTCATCGACGTGATCGCCGCCGGCGGCAAGGTCGAGGCGCCGACACCGCAGCGCGTGTTCTGGTGCACCTTCGAGGGTCTGGTAGCGATTGCCCTGATTCTCGGTGGCGGACTGGTGGCCTTGCAGGCAATGGCGGTGTCGACCGGGCTGCCGTTCACCCTGGTGCTGTTGGTGGCGGCCTTCTCGATGCTCAAGGGACTGGCATCGGAGCCGCGCCCGGGCTAAGCGCCCATGCACGCCGAACAGATCGAAATCCAGGCATTCCTGGGCCAGCGGCCTCCGTTCGCGGAATTGCCGGAGGAGGAGCTGCGCGATCTGGCCGGCCAGGTTGAGGTCAGCTACTTCAAGGCGGGCGAACAGATTCTCGAGCTGGGGGCAGAGGCCCATAGCTGGTATGTCATTCGTAGCGGCTCGGTGGAGATTTACCGTCACGATGGTGAGTTGCATAACCGGCTCAGCGAGGGCGGGCACTTCGGGGAGTTCGCCCTGCTGCGGGGGCGGCGGGTGCGGTTTCCGGCGAAAGCGCTGGAAGACACGTTGCTTTACGCCATCCCGGCCACGCTGTTCACCCAGCTGTATGACCAGCATGAGGCCTTTGCCGACCGGGTCGAGATCGAGAGCAATGCCCGCCTGCGCCATGCGGTGGCGCAAAAGGCCAGTGCCAACGAGCTGCTGACCGCGACCATTGACACGCTGGTCGGCCATGCGCCGCTGACCCTGCCCCTCAGCGCCACGGCGCGCGATGCGGCCCTGCGGATGCAGGAAGAAACCGCATCCTCGGTGCTGGTCATGGATGCGACGGGGAAGATGGTTGGCATCCTTACCGATCGCGACCTGCGCAATCGACTGATCGCGGAAGGCCGAGCTTTTGACACCCCGATCGGCGACATCATGACCACCGACCCGGTGCAGGTCGGGCACAAGCAGCGGGTTTACGAGGCGATGCTGCTGATGCTGCGCCACAACGTGCACCATCTGCCCGTACTCAAGCGCGGCCAGCCGACGGGGGTGGTCGCGTTGTCGGACGTGATTCGCTACGAGTCGCAGAACAGTTTGTTCGTGGTGCGCAGCATCTTCGATGCGCAAAGCGTTGATGAACTGGTCGAGCTGCGCAGCGCCGTCCGCGCCAGCTTTATTCGCATGGTTAATGAAGACGCCAACTCGCGCATGATCGGCGGCGCGATGGCCGTGATCGGCCGCAGCTTCAAGCAGCGGCTACTGGAATTGGGCGAGGCGCAGCTCGGCCCGCCGCCCGTGCCGTACTGCTTTCTGGCCCTGGGTTCGATGGCACGCGAGGAGCAGTTGATCGTCACCGATCAGGACAATGCGATGGTGCTCGATGATCGCTTCGACCCACAGCAGCACGACGGCTACTTCCAGGCGCTGGCAAAGATCGTATGCGATGGCCTGGATGCCTGCGGTTACACCTACTGCAAGGGCGACATCATGGCCACTAACACGCAGTGGCGACAGCCGCTACGGGTGTGGAAAACCTACTTCAGCGACTGGATCGACAAGCCCTCGCCCGCCTTCCTGCTCAACAGTTCCATCTTCTTCGACCTCACCGATGTGCGCGGTCAGCCGGCACTGGCCGCCGAGCTCAGTGATCTGATTCGCCACAAATCCCAGCACAACAGCCGCTTTCTGGCCTGCCTGGCCCGTACCGCACTGCTGCGCACGCCGCCGCTGGGCTTCTTTCGCGATTTCGTGCTCGAAAGCGACGGCAAGCACAGCAACACCATCAACATGAAGCGACGCGGCACCGCCCCGGTGGCCGACCTGCTGCGCACCCATGCGTTGGCGGTGGGGTCGCCGGCGTTGAATTCCTTCGAGCGCCTGACCGATATCATCGACGCCGAGATTCTGCCCCGCGGCCGCGGCGAAGACCTGCGCGATGCGCTGGAGCTGATCTCGATGGTGCGCATTCGTCATCAGGCCCTGGCCTTGCAGGCCGGCAACGAACCCAACAACAACGTGGCACCGGAAAACCTGTCGGAATTCGAGCGCAAGAACCTCAAGGATGCCTTCCAGGTGCTGGCCAATGCCCAAAGCTTTCTGAAGTACCGCTATCAGCCCGGCCGGGTCAGCTGAGGGCAGATGCTGTACATCGGCCGCGAGAAGATGGATGGCGTGCGCCGCGCGTCGGGGCCGGACTGGCCGGCGCTGTTTGCCACACGCGCGCGTAGTGCGCGACACCACGCCCTGCAGGCCTTTTATCGCAAGGGCATGATCGGAGCCGATACCCCGCTGCATGACGTGCCACTGGTGGCGCTCGACTTCGAGACCACCGGCCTTGATCCGCGCCGGCACGGCATCATCAGTGTGGGTCTGATTCCGTTTGACTACCGCCGCATCCGCTGCGCTGATGCCCGTCACTGGCTGGTCAAGCCGCGCAAGAAACTCACGGCGGACTCCATCACCGTGCACGGCATCACCCACTCGCAGATCGCCGCGGCGCCGGACCTGCAGGTGATCCTCGAAGACCTGCTGAGTCAGCTTCGTGGCCGAGTCGTCGTGGCACACCATGGCGTCATTGAGCGAGGATTTCTCGACGCGGCCCTCAAGGCCCGCATTGGAGAGGGCATCGCCTTTCCGCTGATCGACACCATGGCACTGGAGGCGCGTGTGCATCGTCGTCAGCAAGGATGGTGGGATCGTCTGCGCGGCCGTCAGCCCGCGTCGATTCGTCTGGCACAGAGCCGCGCCCGCTACCATCTGCCGCACTATCGACCCCATCACGCGCTCACCGACGCACTGGCCTGCGCCGAACTGTTGCAGGCCCAGATCGCCCATCGCTTCCGCCCGGACACACCGATCGCGCAGATCTGGCAGTAGCATCATGCCCTGCGTTACGACCACCACCAGCTGCGCCCTATCGAATCAATCGATGGACAGATTCTTGCAGCCGGCAGCGCGTAGTATTTTCAGCTCAGCGCCCTGGTGAACGGGAGAGAGACGAATGACAGCAGTGGCAGCCGCCGACAATGAGCGCTAGACACACAGGCAAACCGGCCCTGTTGCTGGCGCTGGGGTTCCTGCTGTGCCCGCCGCCCGTGCTGGCCGATGACGAATTACCAGCGGTGGATTTTTCCGGCCGGCCGACGCTGCCCCCGTCCCGCGCACCGGCGGCAAACACGCCCGACGTGCCGGATCTGGGTCTGCTCATCGAGGGCGAAGTCGAGACGCCACGCGTGACCGACAAACGCACCCTGGGCCTGCTGTTCCTCGGCGATGGCTCCGGTGATCGCATCCTCTATGAAGATGACCATCATCGGGTGGTGGGCAACCCGTCCCGCCCGTTCGTGCAAATGATGTATCGCTACGACCCGACATCGACCGACTGGAAATTCGACGGCAATGTCGTCCGCGGACACGTTCGCCGCGGCAGCAAATTTGGCTGGTCAGTGGCCGTGAACAAGCCGTACATGGCGATCATGGACTGGAGCGCTGGGCCGAATGTTGCCGCCATCGTCATCTACGAGAAAGCCCCCAACAGCGTTCGGGGATGGAAGAAACGCTACGAGGTGATTGCCGACAACGCCCGCCAGGCCCAGTGCATGGGCGGGGTCGAGGCCGAAAAGTGGCTGGCCAAGTGGCAAGAGAATCGCGGCCAGGATTGTGGTGTACGGACGGTCGACGGGAGCACGGCCACCAGCGCCTCGATCAAGGAAGCCGGACCGTAGCGCGAAAGCCGCACGCGTTGCGGCCCCGCCGCCAGGCAAGAGTTGCCACGACAGCGGCAGGCTGGTCACCACGGATGACGATGACGACGCGCTGATCGGCTGGCGCCGGGCCGCCTACGACGCCGCCAGATACGCCGCCGCACTGCTGGCCAGAACGCACCATCCCACCACCCATAGCGGCGACATCCGCCTCACGGCGAGCAAGCCGAAGCCCACCGCAGCGATGGCAGCATCGCCCGGACTGCGCACCCCGGAGGTCAGAATCGGGTCGTAGAGGGCGGCGCCCAGCACCCCGACCACAGCCGCGTTGACCCCCGCGATGGCGCGACCGGCGGCGACGTTCCGCGTCACCACATTCCAGAACGGCAGTATCCCCGCGACCAGCAGAAAACCCGGCAGAAACATGAAGATCAGCGCCGTGGTCGCCATCGATAAGACGCCCTCCCCCTCCGCCAGCACCGCGCCGAGATAGGCCGCAAAGGCAAACATCGGCCCCGGGATGGCCTGCGCCGCACCGTAGCCCGCCAGGAAATCATCGGCACTGACCCAACCCGGAGCCACGACCGCATCCTGCAGCAGCGGCAGCACCACATGCCCTCCGCCGAAGACCAGCGCGCCCGCCCGATAAAACGCATCCGCCACGGACAAGCCGTCGGGCCCGCCCGAGACCATCAGTGGTAAACCCAGCAGCAGCGACGCGAAAACGCACAGCAGCATCACGCCCGTACGCGGGCCAAACGGCACGGGAAGATCGCTCCCCCCATCCCCACCCGCAATACCACGAAGAAATACCGCGCCCACCAGCGCGGCCAACGCGATGACAACGAGCTGCGCTGCCGCGGATGCCGCCACCAGCACCATCGCCGCCGCCAGCACGGCCAGTACCCGCCGGCGCGCGTCAGGACAGAGCGTGCGTGACATGCTCCACACCGCGTCCGCAACAACCGCGCACGCCGCCAGCTTCAGGCCATCCAGCACGGTCTCTCCGGCCGGGCCGGCGACCCACGGCAAGACCGCCGCAAACCCAACTAGCAATAGCGCCGACGGCAGCGTGAAGGCCACAAAGGCCGCCAGCCCACCAATCCAGCCCGCGCGAATCAGGCCCAGGCTGAAACCCAGCTGACTGCTGGCGGGGCCCGGCAAGAACTGGCAGATGGCCAGCAGCTGGCCGAACTGCGCATCCCCAACCCAGCGACGCCGCTCAACAAGCTCCGCACGGAAGTACCCGATATGGGCAACCGGCCCGCCAAAGGAGGTCAGACCCAGCTTCAGGAAGGTCCAGAAGACATCGACGGGACGGCCGGCAACCGGACTCATGGATGTGTCACGGCGATGCGCCCCCATGGTTGTCGAAGATCCGCAACGAAGACGCCTCCGGCCTCAGGAGCTTTCGGGACGTTCTCGCCGAAGCAATACCGTAAGTATTGCCATCGCAATCGATAGTATGAAGGCGGCAAGGCTCCACATCATGACTTGAGCGAGCACACCCCATGTCGAGAACGTGCCAAAGGCCCCGGCCATGACGATTGCCGCCCCCTGGCCGCCATTGCTGACCAGGCCCATCCGCAAGATTCCCGTGGGAATCTGGCCCCGTCGCACCTGCTCAATTCCGCTGTAATAGCCAAACAGCAGGGCCAGCGTTGACAGCCCGTAAAGCCGAACAAACAGCATGGTCGGCTGCTCAGGAAAACCGAGCGAAAGGTAGATCCACTCAGGCGCAAGAAGCATGGGAAACGCCGCGGCCAGCGCGGTCCCGATAATCTTCAGCCACAACAGGCGGGTGACGAACAACATTGCATAATCCTCAGCAAGACAAGATCTTGCGAACATTCTCGGATCTACACCGATAGCCCGTCTTGGAAGAATCGGCCACGCCACCAGGACGGTCGCTGACCGGAAAGTGCCAACCACTCATTGGTCATATGAGCCTGGTCAAAATACCCGTGCGCGCTGGCCAAGTCCGACAGGGAGTGTGCCGGGTCCGCCGCCAGAGATTGCAAACTCTCCTGAAACCGCTGAACCCTCTGGAAGCGTTTCGGAGATAACCCAAAGCGTCGTGCGAACAGCCGACGAAAATGCCGATCCGACATGCCGGGCGGCGTGGTCAAAGGGCTGTGCTCCTGCAAATGATTCCGTCGCGGCTGAATGACCGACTGCACCGACATCAAGTCGATGTCCTCTTCCGGCTCCGGCCGAAACAGCCGATCGGCAACCTCACCCAAGATCACTTCAGGATCCGCTCGTCGACGAAAATCGATTCCCTGATCCACGGCCATCAGATCAGCGACACGGTGGGAACTTCCATCCCTGGCCACATCAACGCTCCCGGCCAACTGGCCCAGTCTTCCGGGGCGCAACCGCGCACCGACCATCCGGAGGGAAGCGGGGAGATCGAAGTGCAAAGGCCTCGCCAAACTGAGCGTGACCATCGGATCATGCTCACCGCGACAGTCAAACATCAGATCAGAGCGGCCATCGGCGACCACCTGAAAGGCCGCTGCACAGCTACGGTCAGTGTGCAAAAAATAAAAGCGCTCTACGAGCCACGATAGCTCGTCAGGCACATCGAATTCGACATATTCGAACGTGCCGTTATTGCTGTACAAGCCCGGCTGCAGGGCGACATCACTTTCCTGGAACACGTTGATCACCCTCTCAGGCCGACCCGGATTATCAGGATACTGGAGCGGTCGAATCTCGTTGAGTCTGGCCTGACCATGCCATCAACGGATATCCGTGACCGACGCAACATACGCCGCAAAGATCGGCCCGACAGTGCGCATCGCTATTCGCGAGATGCTGCCATCAACCGCGAAAGGACCTGCACGTCTACACAATGGCGCGCCCGAGAGGATTCGAACCTCTGACCCCTGCCTTCGGAGGGCACAAGATAGCGCGACTCAGCGTTACACAAGAGGATGTTAATCCATATAAAGAGGGCAATTTGAGTCTTTAAGTGACTGATTATATTACAAATGACGCGTATTGATGGCGCCTAAACACTGTTACTTATATGTCATCAATGGGAAGCAGTG
>JBDNBC010000310.1:0-2843 GCA_039768115.1 Oceanococcaceae bacterium | reverse complement strand
GTCTGCGCCGAATTGAGCAGGCCCGCCTCGATGCCGTTGGCGCGCAGCAGGCGCACCTGGTCCTGCATCAACGCGATCAGCGGTGAGACGACCAGCGTCAGTCCCGGCAGCAGCAGGGCCGGCAACTGAAAGCACAGCGATTTGCCGCCCCCGGTGGGCATCACGGCGAGCACGTCGCGCCCGGCCATGGCGTCGCGAATGATGTCGATCTGGCCGGGACGGAATTCGCTGAAGCCAAAATAGGTTTTCAGGGCCTGGTGCAGGGCATCTGCGCCAACCGCCGGGACCGCAGTCATCAAGAAGGTTCGTTAGGCTAGGTTGAATCCCCATTATGACGGCCTGTCCGATGCCCAGCCCTCTCGACCGCGTCAAAAACCAGCTGTTTGATCCGCAGACCGGCCGGCCACTGCCCCCCTTGGTGGCGCGCGGCGGGCGTCTGCTCTGGGTTCTGGTGCGCGACCTGCTCGAAGGCCAGTTGACGATGCGGGCGATGAGCCTGGTCTACACCACGCTGCTGTCGCTGGTGCCGATGCTGGCCTTGGCGTTCTCGGTGCTCAAGGCGCTGGGCGTGCACAACCAGCTTGAGCCGTTGCTGGCCGAGGCGCTGGCGCCCCTGGGCCCCCGCTCGGTCGACATCACCGGCAGCGTGATCGGCTTTGTCGAGAACATCCAGGTCGGCGTGCTGGGCTCGTTGGGCGTGGCGCTGTTGTTTTACACCGCCATTTCGATGATCCAGAAAATCGAGAACAGCTTCAATTTCATCTGGCGTGTGGAGCTGCCGCGGCCGTTCTCGCAACGCGTGGGCGAATATCTGGCCGTGATCACCGTGGGGCCCGTGCTGGTGTTTTCGGCCATGGGTGTCACGGCCTCGCTGCTGTCGAGCGACATCGTGCTGCGGGTCTCCGAGATCCAGCCGCTGGGGTACCTCGTGTCATCGCTCACCAAGGCACTGCCGTACGTGCTGGTGATCGGCGCATTCACTTTCGTCTACGTCTTCATCCCCAACACCCGGGTCCGCATTCTGCCGGCGCTGGCGGGCGGCGTCGCGGCGGGCGTGCTGTGGCAAACGGCGAGCCTGGCCTTCGCCCGTTTCGTGGCGGGCACCAGCACCTACAACGCGGTCTATTCGGGCTTCGCGATCTTTCTGTTGTTGCTGATCTGGCTGTACGTGGGGTGGCTGATCCTGCTCACGGGGTGTCAACTGGCGTTCTACCTGCAGAACCCCGGACACATCCGCGTGACGCGTGTGGCGCCTTATCTGGCCAGCCGCGGCGCCGAGTACATTGCCCTGGCGATCATGGTGCAGGTGGCGCGGGCGTTCGTGAAAGGCCAGCCGGCGCCCACCACCCAGGCGCTGATCGATGACATCAAGGGCGCGCCCGAACACGTCCATCGCCAGTTGGCGGTGCTGCGCCACCACGGCCTGCTTGCCGAGACCGCCGCCAAGGGGGGTGCTTGGCTGCCGGGGATTGATCCGGAGCAGGTCTCGATGGTCCGCCTGTGGGGGCTGGTGCGGTCGGGCACCGAGCCCCGGCCGCGTGGACGCGAACCGGTGGCCGGGCAGGTGCTGCGCCTGCTGGACGACGCCGAAGCCCCCCTGGAGGCCACCCGCAGCAGTGAAACCCTGCGCCAGTTCGTGCTGCAGGATGACCCGCCGCCTGCTACCCCCGGCGCATGAAAAAACCCGCCAGCGATGGCGGGCGGGTTTATGCACATGACGCTGCGGCGGCCTACTGATCCATCTTGCGGGTCACCTTTTCGTTGACCTGCGGGTCACTTTGATAGGCCACGAAAATTTCCTGATAGCGCTGCAGGGTCAGCCCCGACTCCTCGATGGCCGCGTGCATCTCTTGCTCGGCTTCCTGCCGCAACTCGGCGGCTTCTGTCTCATCAGTGGCCGACGACAGCTTTGCCTGCGCATCCTGATGCAACACCTGGATTTCATTGGCGGCCGTGATGAACTGGTCGATTTCGGCATCGGACACCGGCGTTGCCGCCTGCTGCTGGGCGCCCGGCACCTGCGCCGCACCTCCGGCATCCGGACCGGCGGCCAGCGCAGTGCCGCTGGACAGCGCCATTCCCAGCGCCATCACGCCTGGGGCAAGAACGGTAAAGGTCGAAAAACGCATAAGTCGGTACCTCCTTTCAACAATGGACTGGAGTCGAACGCTCCGGTACTTCGGTCGCGTCCACACTCAGAAGTTCAACGATGACAAGGGGTTCCGGTCATTTGTCACGCATTCGTGCCGACTGCAGCTTAAAAAGCACGCCTTCTTCGCTGCGTTTGACCAGTTCCAGACGTCCTTCGACCACCAGCGGATCCAGCGTGCCCATCACCGGGTGCTGCTCGGCAAACACCTCGATCACCGTCGCCGGGCCGCCGGGCACATGAAAAAAGCACGCCGGAGGACTGGCCGCGAGCAGGAAGTGCCGCTGCTCCGGCGTCATGTCCAGCGGCAACATGAAGCCGGCCAGGCGCACGGTCTGGCCTTCGAGGGCCACGACGTCGTCGGGATATTCGGCCACCATCATGCCCGCGTCATCCAGCGCAACCCGGGTCTTCATCAAGGTGTTCCACGGCAGCAGGCCCTCCTGCGGGACGCCCTGCAACCACTGGTCGAAGTCGTTGGGCACCACGTTGACCTGAAAGTCACGCTGCACGCCCGCCGCCGAAACCGTCACGGGAAAAGTGCCGGCATCGCCGACGATGACCTGAAACTCCATGTAGCCGTCGGCATCGGTGTCGGGCTGGGCGGCGATGATCTGCGGCGGCGGGGACAGCGCATTGCCGCGCGGGGCAAAGCGGACCGTCTTGCCGGACAGCGGCGCGCCGGCCTCGGTGC
>JBDNBC010000309.1:0-3313 GCA_039768115.1 Oceanococcaceae bacterium | reverse complement strand
GGCTCAACCTCGGGAGCCTCCGGCACGGGTGCTGGCGCCGCCGTGGGCACCACCACACGCTTCTTGCGCACTTCCACGGCGATGGTCTTGGTGCGCTGACCGCGGCCCGGCGTCACCTTCAGCTCGCTTTGTTCCTTGCGCTTCACTGACAGCTTGCGCGCACCACCGACGGTCAACGAGGCCCGCTTGCTCTGCAGGTGCTCGAGCCACTGCCGCTTGGCATCGTCATCAATAGTGGCATCGCCATCGGCGACATTGAGACCGGCATCCTTGAGCTGAGCCAAAAGCCGGTCAACCGGCGTTTTGGTTTGCTCTGCCAGTTCCTGGACAGTTGTTACAGACATGATCAGTTCTCCGCTTTTTCAGGGGAGGCCGTGTCTTCCTCTTCAAACCAGTGAGCGCGGGCCGCCATGATCAGCTTGCCGGCGGCGTCTGCATCCAGATCGCCCACGCCCTCAATTTCATCCACACCGGCTTCCGCCACGTCTTCGCGATCCGGGAAGCCCGCATTGGCCAGGGCTTCGGCCAGCTCCGGGGTCATCCCGTCCAGAGCCAGCAGATCGTCGGTCGGGGGCGACACGTCCCCCCGCTCTGCCGTGACGATGGCGCTGGTCAGCAGGGCATCGCGGGCCCGGCTGCGCAGCTCTTCAACGATGTCCTCGTCAAACTCTTCGATTTCAAGCATCTCCTCGACCGGCACATAGGCCACTTCGTCGAGGGTGGTGAAGCCTTCCTGCACCAGGATCGTCGCGAGCTCTTCATCGACATCCAACTGCGCCATGAACAGGTCCAGCACCTTGGTGGCCTCTTCGTCCTGCCGCCGTTGCACATCGTCGGCTGACAGCACATTAAGCTTCCAGCCGGTCAGCTCGGAGGCCAGGCGCACGTTCTGCCCGCCGCGGCCGATCGCCTGCGCCAGCTTTTCTTCGATGACGGCAATGTCCATCGCGTGGCTGTCCTCATCAACGATGATGGACTCGACATCGGCCGGCGCCATGGCATTAATTACGAACTGCGCAGGGTTGGCATCCCACAGCACGATGTCCACGCGCTCGCCACCCAGTTCATTGGTCACCGACTGCACCCGCGACCCGCGCATACCCACACAGGCACCCACCGGATCAATGCGCCGGTCCTTGGCCTGCACGGCGATTTTCGCCCGCGACCCCGGGTCACGCGCCGCGCCTTTCAGCTCGATCAGGCCCTGCCCGATCTCCGGCACTTCGAGCTCGAACAGCGCCATGATCAGCTCCGGCGCGGTGCGGCTGACAAACAGCTGCGGCCCACGAACTTCCGTGCGGATCTCTTTCAGGTAGCCACGCACCCGGTCATGCGGACGCACCGGCTGGCGTGGAATCTGCCACTCCCGCGGCACGATGGCCTCGGCATTGTTGCCAAGGTCAAGAATCAGGTTGCCGCGATCAATGCGCTTGACTTCCCCGCTGACCAGCGTGCCAATGCGCTCCGCGTACTGCTCGGCCACCTTGGCGCGCTCAAACTCGCGAATCTTCTGGACCAGATGCTGCTTGGCGGCCTGCGCGGAAATGCGCCCGAAATCAATCGACTCCAGGCCTTCCTCGATGTACTCGCCAACGCCCACATCTTCCCGGACCTGTTGCGCCCGGGCCAGCAGCATCTGCCGCGTCGGCCCCTCGAATTCCGGATCCTCGTCGTCCACCACCAGCCAGCGCCGGTAGGTTTCGTAGTCGCCGGTCGACCGGTCAATGGTTACGCGGATATCCCAGTCCTCGCCATAGCGCTTGCGCGTGGCGGCCACCAGCATGGCCTCCATGGCCAGGAAGATGTCTTCTGCATCCAGATCGCGTTCTGCCGAGAAAGCCTCGACGACGCGCAATACGTCTTTACTCATGCCGGGAAACCCTCAATCAACCTGTTCCGACCGAACCGGACCGTCCGCCGGCGGCACCAGGCGCGCTCGCTCGATGTCCGCAAACGGAACCACAAAAGTCTCGCCATCCACCTCGAGGTGAACCGCGTCTTCATCCAGGGCCACGATGCGCCCCCGGAAGTTGCGCCGGTCCTCGACCGGCATGTGCGTGCGAACTTTGGCCAGCTCGCCCATGAACATCGCAAAGTGCGCCGGCTTGGCCAGCGGCCGATCCCAACCCGGGGATGACACTTCCAGCCGGTACGCGCCGGCAATCGGGTCTTCCACTTCAAGCTGGGTGCTGACCGCACGGCTGACCCGCGCGCAATCATCAACGGTGATCCCGTCGGCCTTGTCGATGTACAGGCGCAGCAGCGCGTCATGACCGTCCTGGCCAAGCTCCAGGCACAGCAATTCGAAACCCAGGGCTTCCACCGTGGGAATCAATGCATTTTCAAGGTCCTGCGCCAAACTCACCCGAATCGCCACTCCACTCACTGACCATCGCCGCAAAAAAAAGGGCCCCTTGAGGCCCCTCCTTACTCATCACTGCCAACAAAAAAGGCCCTCACGGGGCCCTAGTTGTTGCGAACGAAATTGGTAGCGGGGGCAGGATTCGAACCTGCGACCTTCGGGTTATGAGCCCGACGAGCTGCCAGACTGCTCCACCCCGCACCAGGGCTGTTACGTCCGCAAACGGCATACCGCAAATATAGCGGTTTCTGCACATGCGCACAAGGAAACTGCACTGTGCCCAGTGGAATCAGATGCTTACGGCTGCCTGTACAGGAGCACTCGCGCAGGCCCCGCAAGCTGACTCAAGCGCCAGATAGGCATTCTCCGCGACAAGTCGATTCTTCTAATCAACCAGGGCCCGCCGAGGGCCCATATCGAGCCCAATTGGGGCCCACCTTTGGCGGCTTATCCAATGCTTGTCACTTCTTACGACCGTCGGGGTAAATCACTCTTCCCTCACACGAACTAGCAACTCACCAGGGTCGCAGTCGAAAAAATCACACAGCGAATTGATGGTGTCCGTGTTGGTGTTGTAGCCAGGGATATTCGCGATCCGATTGAGGGTGGGTCGTGATATCCCCGTTCGCTCAGCAACCTCATTCAATGTCACGCGCCTGCGCTCAGTGAAGGCTTTGTCTGATAGACGCTCCTTGAGCATTATTCTGATCATGAATGATCTCTTTTGACCGCATATGGTTGACACTGATCTTTGATGTGATATGATCACAACTGATCAGTTGAATTCTCAGGAGATCATTATGAGCCAAACCTATCTGACAACCCAAGAGCTCTCCGAGCGTATCAAGTATGACGTCCGCACCATACGTGAGCGCCTGAAGGACAGCGTGCTTCTCGAAGGCAAACACTACATTCGCCCATTTGGTGGCAGCAAGATTCTTTTCCTATGGG
>JBDNBC010000308.1:0-7089 GCA_039768115.1 Oceanococcaceae bacterium | reverse complement strand
GATATCCGTAGCGGCCGGAATGCAGGATCTGCATCGCGATCTTGCCGCCCTCGCCGTGGACCGCGCGGGTCACTTTGCGGTGCGGCAATACATGTACCCGGTTGGATAGTTCCCCCGCCAGCGGCGAGACCCAGCCTTGCCGGTTCGGCGCGATCCCGCCGGTCACGATCAGACCAACACCGCCGCGCGCACGTTCAGCGAAGTATGCAGCCAGCTTGGGGTAGTTCCAGAAGAAATCCTCCAGGCCGGTGTGCATGGAGCCCATCAGAACCCGGTTTTTCAAGGTGGTAAAACCCAGATTCAGCGGCGCGAGCAGATGCGGATATGGGGGATCGGTCTGGGGCACAGCAGTCATGGCAGTCTCCAAAGAAAAAATGTCAGGCCCGTTCCAGCAGGGCCAGCCCGGCGGTCGGGATCATTCGCAGAGCCGAGCCGGCCGATGCAAATATCCGGGAATTAACGGCTTCGGTGGTCAGCAGCTCGCGCGTATGCCAGCCGTGATCACGCCAGAAGCCAGGCAACGCATCGGCACGCAGGCCGTGATTGTGAAAGCGTTCGCCGAGCAGGCGTACGGCTGCCCAGAGCAGGCCGGCGCCGAAGATATCGCGACCCGGCGTGATGCCACGGCGAAAATCCTCAGCAAAATCCAGCACCAGGCGCGAGCCCGGAGGCAAGACCATGGCCAGCGTGCGCAAGGTTTTGGCCACTGCGGCGCGCGGCAGATACGGCGTCACACCGAGCCAGGAAACAAATACCGGCGCCACTCTCGGCGACCGTGCGGCAGCAGCGCCATCTGCGCCGTCGCGAACCGTGCCCATGGCGGTGTCACTGAGCCCGCGACGCAAGGCCGGCGCCAGTTCCTCGCGGGTGAAATCCACCGACAGAAACTCCTGCGGCCCGGCGGTCATGCCGGCGGCGGCCCAGGAGGCCGTGCGCCGGCGCTTCTCGGCCTGCGTCGCCGGGTGGTCCACCTCGATGACGGGCACCGCCGCCAGGGCCGGCGGTCGCCGCCAGGCAAAGGTGTCGAGGCCGGCGCCAAGAATCAGGTACTGCGCACCGCCCCACTCGTGGTGAGCGGCCACCAGCGCATCCTCGGCGTAGCGCGCCCGGCCAATGACATGCCCACGCGCCAGTAGCAAGGTCCGCGGGCCCAGACTTTCCAGGCGATAGGCGGCGCGGGGCCAGCGCGCACTGACCAGCTCGCGGGGCCGCAGAATTCGCGCCGCCAGCGGGTCGTCGAACAGCAGCGGCCGGTCCACCCGCCGGTGCGCGGCGCGCAGGGCGCAAGCGCCGATGGCGGTACGGCTGAACTGGCCGGGGCGCATTCAGGCCGCGCGCTTGGGGCTGCAGTACATGCGGATCTCGGCACGAAAAACGGTCGTGCCATGGGTGTCCTGAACGTCGACCGGGATTGGCACCGTCTGCGCTTGTGCCCAGTCCAGATCTGCCGGGAACGTGGCCTGGGCGCGCAGGTCGGTTCCGGCCTTGGCCAGGTATTCCACGCTCATCGACTGGGGAATCCAGCGCGCCGTCGGGGGACACGCCACCTCCGCCAGAACGCCCGCGGCGAATTCCGCCAGGTTGCAAATAGCAATGGCATGCACGGTGCCGATGTGGTTGGTGACCGACCGACGTTTGCGCAAGCGCGCCACCGCATGGGTAGCCGACAGCTCCTCCATCCGCGGGGCAATCGACTGAAAGTACGGTGCCTTTGCTGCCACCGCACGTGAGAACAGCCATTTGCCGCCCGGTTGCCGAGCCATCGTGTTGAAAATTTTGAGCAGGTCCATCGATCCCCCGATCCCTTGGTTTGCCTTTGCCTGACGCGTGATTTCGATCAGCGCACGGGCAGCGGTCTAGAAATTTCGCGGCAGCTTGCCGCCCGGAGGCGGCATCATCCCCTGCGGCATCCGCCCGCCCATCGCGCGCATCATTTTTTTCATCCCGCCGCCGCCGAGCTTTTTCATCATCCCCTGCATTTGCGTGAATTGCTTGAGCAGGCGATTGACCTCCTGCACCTGCACTCCCGAGCCGGCGGCAATGCGCTTCTTGCGCGACGCCTTGATCACGGCGGGGAAATGTCGTTCCTGCGGGGTCATCGAATTGATAATGGCCACCGAACGCAGCAGTTCTTTGTCGTTGACCTGACTCTTCACATTGGCCGGCACATTGCCCATACCCGGGAGCTTGTCCATCATGGCTGACAGCCCCCCCATGTTCTGCATCTGCTGCAGCTGTTCGCGGTAGTCCGCCAGATCAAAGCCGCGGCCCTTGGCGATTTTCTTCGCCAGCTTTTCGGCTTTCTGACGATCGATTTTCTGCTCGGCCTCCTCGATCAGGCTGAGCACATCACCCATGCCAAGGATGCGCGATGCGAGCCGGTCAGGGTGGAAGGCTTCCAGCGCATCAAGTTTCTCGCCCACGCCCAGGAACTTGATCGGCTTGCCGGTGATGTGCCGCACCGACAACGCCGCCCCGCCGCGGGCATCCCCATCGACCTTGGTCAAAATGACGCCGGTCAGCGGCACGGCCGCATCAAAGGCCTGCGCGGTGCGCGCGGCATCCTGGCCGGTCATGGCATCCAGGACAAACAGCGTTTCGGCGGGGTTGAGCTGGCTATGCAGCGCTTTGATCTCGCCCATCATCTTGTCGTCGATGGTGGTGCGGCCCGCGGTATCGACAATCAAAACATCGAAAAACTCGCGCTTGGCACGGTCGACGGCATCGGCGGCGATCTGCTGCGGTGACTGCAACGCCGATGAGGGCTGTACGGGCACATCAAGTTGCTGCCCAAGCGTGGCCAGCTGCTCGATAGCCGCCGGCCGGTACACGTCGGCACTGACCATCAGCACGCGCTTTTTCTGCGCGACCAGATACTTGGCCAGCTTGCCCACGGAGGTGGTCTTGCCGGCCCCCTGCAGGCCCGCCATCAGGATGATGGCCGGCGGCTGGGCGCGCAGGTCCAGACCTTGTGACGCCCCGCCCAGCTCGGCAATGAGCTCCTGTTGCAGGATCTTGATCAGCTCCTGTCCCGGGGTCATGCTCGCGCGCACCTGCTCGCCGACCGCCTTCTCGCGCACCCGCTCGATGAAGGCCCGGACCACTTCCAGTGCGACATCGGCTTCGAGCAACGAACGACGCACCGCGCGCAGCGTGTCGCTGATGTTTTCCTCGGTCAGCCGGCCCTGCCCCCGCAGGTTCTTGAGAGTGAGCTGGAGATTCTCGGACAGGGATTCGAACATGCGCACGCAGCCGTCGGGTACAAGTGGAGAGGCCCGCGCGAGTCATCTGCTCGACGCTGGCTGTGCCAATATTACCGAGTGGATACTCCCTTCGTTGCCCTGCTCGCCGGTCTGCTCTATGCCGTGGCCACGGTGGCGCGTCCGCGCGTGCGGCCCGGGCCGCTGCTGGGCGTCATTCTGGCGGCGATTCTGTGCAGTGCTCTGGCCATCGAATCTGCGGTAGCACGCCCCGGTGGCTTTGTTCTGCCCCTGGGAGCTGCGCTGGCACTGTTCGGCTGGTTGCTGTCCGTCGCTCATCTGCCGCTGCGTCGACGCTGGCGTCTGCAGCCCATCGACACGGTCGTCTGGTTGACCGCGGCGGTGATGATTCCGGCCGGGTTGCTGATCTCCACTGATGCCACCGATGTCACCAGTGCGCTGTCCGCCGCCCTGCGCGTACACATCGGTATCAGCCTGCTGGCCTGGGCCCTGCTGACACTGGCCGCGCTCCAGACCATCGCAGCCACCTGGCAAAGTCACCGATTACGCAATCATCAGACGCCGGCCTTTGACGAGCCGCTGATGACCATGGAACAGGCGTCTTTCAAGCTTCTCGGGCTGGGCTGGATTCTGCTGCTCATCGGCGTTGCCAGCGGTTTTTTGTTCGTCGACAACTTTCTGACCCAGCACCTCGCGCACAAGACGGCATTCACCCTGCTGGCCGCCGTGCTTTTCGGTGTGCTGTTGCTGGGGCGTCAGTTACGCGGCTGGCGTGGTGACCAGGCGTTACGCTGGATTCTGGCAGCGTGGGTGATGCTGGCGGTGGGCTATGCCGGCGTGAAGTGGATTCTGGAATCGGTGCTCGAACGCAGTTGGTCCTGAGGTTATGCCGGCGCGCGGCTTGACATTCCGCGCGCCAATCCCTAGAAAACACGGTCACCTTGCTACTTTCGTTTCCGCTTGGACGACGTCTCCACCGGCACGCTCTTCTCGCTGCTGGCCATTCTGATCATCCTTTCCGGATTTTTCTCCGGCTCGGAAACCGCCTTAACGGCCCTCAACCGCTATAAATCCCAGCATCTGGCGCGCAATGGCCACAAGGGCGCGCAGCGTGCGCTGCGGCTGCTCGAACGTCAGGACCGCCTGATCGGCGTGATCTTGCTGGGCAACAATTTTGTCAACATCCTGGCATCGGCCATTGCCACGGTGCTGGGGCTGCGCTTTTATGGCGAGGCCGGGCTGGCGATCGCCACCGGCCTGCTGACCTTCGTCATTCTGATCTTCGCGGAAGTCACGCCGAAAACGCTCGGCGCACTGCACCCGGAAAAGGTGGCGTACAAGGCGAGCATCGTCTACGGGCCACTGCAGGTTGTGCTGTATCCCATTCTGCTGGTGGTGACCGGGCTGGCACGTCTGTTGTTACGCCTGCTGGGGGTACGTCCGGAGGAAGCTGACCAACACAGCCTGTCGACCGAGGAACTGCGCACGGTCGTGGCCGAAACACGGGCCATGCTGCCTCGACGTCACCAGGCCATGCTGCTGCAGCTGCTGGACCTGGAAAAGGCCACTGTCGAAGACATCATGATCCCGCGCAACGAGATCCAGGGCGTGGACATCAGCGAGGATTGGCCGGAATGCCTGCACCGCATTCGGGAAAGTCAGCACACCCGTCTGCCACTGTTCGACGGCTCGATCGATGACTTGCGCGGCATCATCCACGTGCGTCGACTGTTGCCGCTGCTGGCCGAGGGCCAACTGGACCGGGAAAATCTACTGGCGCAGGCCCGCGAGCCGTATTTCATCCCCGAGGGCACGGCGCTGAACCAACAACTGCTGAATTTTCAAACCCAGCGCCGCCGGATCGGCTTTGTGGTGGATGAGTACGGCGACATCCAGGGCCTGGTCACGCTGGAAGACATCCTTGAGGAGATTGTTGGCGAGTTCACCACCGATCCCGCGACCCGCAACCGCCGCGTTCAGGTCCAGGCTGACGGCACCTACCGTGTGGATGCCAAAACCAGCGTGCGCTACCTCAATCGCAGCATGAAGTGGTCGCTGCCAGCGTCATCGGCCCGCACCCTGAACGGGTTAATTCTCAACCACCTGGAAAACTTCCCTGAACCGGGCAGCCGCCTGAAGCTGGGCGACTACCTCATCGAGGTGGAAACGGTGGCCGCGCATCTGATTGAGTCGGTACGCATCACCGCGCCGGCCAAGTCAGCCGAGCGCATTCGGCCGCGCAGTGCCGGGGCCTAGGATGGCGGCGACTCCCACTCCCGGCTGAACTCGAGCGCTTCGCGCAATGACTGTGCGGCCCTTACGGTGATGCCCGACACCGCCTTGCGCGGGGCATTCGCGGCCGGCACGATCAACCGAGTGAAGCCCTGCTTCCCGGCTTCGCGAATCCGCTCTTCCCCGCCGGCCACGGGACGCAATTCACCCGCCAGACCAATTTCGCCAAAGACAGCCACATCCAGCGGCAGCGCCCGATTTCGAAAGGAACTGGTGATGGCCAGTACCAGCGCCAGGTCCAGCGCGGTCTCACGGACCTGAACTCCGCCGACGATGTTGACGAAGACATCCTGATCCTGAATATCCAGGTTGCCGTGCCGGTGCAGTACCGCGAGCAACATGACCAGCCGGTTGCCATCGACTCCGACGGCCACACGCCGGCCTCCGCGCCCATCGGTCAGCGCCTGTACTTCAATCAGCAACGGACGGGTGCCCTCACGTGCCACGGTCACCACGCTGCCGGGAACCGGATCCGGGCGCCGCGCCAGAAAGATGGCCGAGGGGTTGCGGACCTCGCTGAGCCCGGTGTCCTGCATGGCAAAGAAGCCCAGCTCATTGACCGCCCCGAAGCGGTTCTTAGCGGCGCGAATCATCCGCAGCCGGCCACCGGGGTCCGACTCGAAGTACAGGACCGTATCGACCATGTGCTCGAGCACACGCGGCCCGGCGATCACGCCCTCCTTGGTGACATGCCCGACCAGAATCACGGCCACACCCCGCTGTTTGGCGAAACGCACCAGCTGAGCCGCACATTCGCGCAGTTGCGCCACGCTGCCCGGCGCCGACGCCAGCTCACGCGCGAACAGCGTCTGCACGGAATCCACGGCCAGCAACTGCGCCGCGCTGGCTTGCAGCGTGTCAAGCACGCGCTCGACTTCGGTTTCGGCCAGCAAGCGCAAGGAGGTCGCATCCTCCTTCAGGCGCTGGGCCCGCCCGCGCACCTGATCCACCGACTCCTCACCGGTAACGTAGACGGCCGACACATCGCGCATTCGCAGCAGCATCTGTAGCAACAGCGTGGATTTGCCAATTCCCGGGTCACCGCCGATCAGAATTACCGCGCCCGGGACCAGCCCGCCGCCCAGTACGCGATCCAGTTCGGCGAAGCCCGTTGACATTCGCTGCGGCTGCTCGCGCGTGGGCCCGTCCAGTGTTTCCAGCCGACTCTCACCGGCCCAGCTGCGCCCGCCCTTGCCGCGTGCGGCGACGGCCGTCGTACCCGCAGCGCGCACCTCAACCAGACAGTTCCAGCCCCCGCACGCCGCACATTGGCCGGCCCAGCGCGGGCTTTCCGCGCCGCATTCGGCGCACTCATAGCGGATCTTGTCCTTGGCCACCGACGCCTCATAGCTGCTTCACGCGCTATATTCTGCCGTTGATTCGCCTTCGGGACCGCCCATGCCACGCTTGGTGATAACCATTGACGACCAGCCGGTTGCCGATGTTGACCTGACCCAGCCCCGCTACAGCATCGGACGTCGGGCCACGAACGACGTCGTGCTGCGCGACGACACGGCCGTCAGCGGTGAACATGCGGAAGTGATCATCAGTGCCGCCGGCGCGACCCTGCGCGATT
>JBDNBC010000307.1:0-3988 GCA_039768115.1 Oceanococcaceae bacterium | reverse complement strand
TGTTTGTCGGCAAGCTTGATGACTGGGAATCCATGAAAGTGGGTGTTCCCGATAGCCTCAATGTGGTGCGCTTGCCCTTGTCTCCCCAAACCCAGGGGGAGGCATGGAAGGACATCATCGCCAAGACCGAGCCGTTGGCCGGCACACCGGATCGCGACCTCAGCGAACTGGCCACCATTGTCTACACCTCCGGCAGCACCGGGCGTCCCAAGGGCGTGATGCAGAGCTTCCGCTCGTTCAATGTCTGTGCGTCGATGATGCGCGAGCAGTTCGAGCAATCGGGCGAGCGGCCGATCAGCGCCGAGGACCAGATGCTGTCGTATCTGCCGCTGGCCCACGTGGCCGAGCGTCTGGTGGTTGAAAACAGCGCCAACTACTTCGGCATGAAGGTGTACTTCGCAGAGTCACTGGATACCTTTCTCAGTGACCTGCAGCGGGCCCGGCCTACCGTGTTTTTCTCGGTTCCCCGTTTGTGGACGAAATTCCACCTGGGTGTCTGCGACAAGCTGCCGCTGAAGAAGCAGAAAATCCTGTTCAACATCCCGATTCTGGGCAAGAAGCTCAAACGCAAGGTGCTCACCGGCCTGGGCCTGGAGAATGTGCGGATGGCGTTCACGGGCGCGGCACCACTGCCGCCGGCCATTATCGACTGGTATCGCTGGCTGGGCCTGGAGCTGCTCGAGGCCTATGGCATGAGCGAGAACATGGCCTATTCACACTTCAGTCGTCCCGGGCAGGCGCGCACCGGCTACGTGGGTCATGCCAATCCGGGCGTGGAGTGCAAGATTGACCCGGACACCGGCGAGGTGCTGGTCAAGAGCCCCGGCCAGATGATGGGCTACTACAAGAATGAAGACGCCACCCGCGAGTCCTACAACGCCGAGGGCTTCTTCAAGACCGGTGATATGGGCGAAATTGACGAAGCCGGCCGGCTGAAAATCACCGGCCGCGTCAAGGACTTGTTCAAGACCAGCAAGGGCAAGTACGTGGCGCCGGTGCCTATCGAGAACAAGATGGGTGCACATCACCGGATCGAGGTGATCTGTGTCGGAGGCGCCAATCAGCCCTGCACGCATGGTCTGGTCCTGCTCAGCGAAGACACCCGGGCGGAGTTGGAGCGCGGCGAGTTGAGCCGGGATGTCGTCGAGCGCGAGCTCGGCGAATTGATGAGCAGCGTCAACGAGACCATCGATCCGCACGAGCAGATGGCGTTCCTGGTCATGGTCAAGGAGCCGTGGACGATCGAGAACGGTCTGTTGACGCCGACGATGAAAATCAAGCGCAACGTCATCGAGGCCAAGTACGAGCCGCAGGTGGCCACCTGGGCCAAGCAACGCAAGGCCGTGGTGTGGGAGGACTGAGCCGCTAGGCCGGTCGGGGCCCGGGCAGGTGGCGGCGAATGAAGTCGATGATGTCCATCCGGGCCTGTCGTGCCTCGGGGAAGCGGCGTTCGAGCAGGGGGAATGCGTGCGGAAGTTCGGGCCACAGGTCGAGCTGAACATCCACCCCGTGCTCGCGCGCCCGCTGCGCCACCAGGATCGCGTCATCGCGCAGGATTTCGGCGTCGCTGGCCTGCACCAGTAGTGGCGGGCAGCCCGTGTAGTCGCCGCGGATCGGGCTGAGTTCCGGATCGAAGCCGTCGGCATCGCCTTTGTATTCCCGCATGGCCCCCTGAATCAGACTCGGCGGCAGCATGGCCTCCCGGCCGGCGTTGTCTGTCCGCGAGGGCGGCGCGTGAATGCGGGCCAGTTCAGCGAAGGGAGAAATGGCGACGGCGCAACAGGGCAGCGGTTTGCCGCGGCGCTTGAGCCGTAGCAGCAGGGCGAGCACCAGATTGCCGCCCGCCGACTCACCAGCCAGCACGATGGATTCGGGGGGCACGCCGCGGGCACGCAGGTCGTCGTAGGCACGTTCGCAGTCATCGAGGGCGGCGGGGTAGGGGTTCAGCGGCGCCAGCCGGTAGTCCGGGACGAACGCCATTGCGCCGAGTTCGGTCTTGATGCGGCGGGCAAAGGCCAGATGCATCGCCGGCAGGACCGGCAGCACAAAGCCACCACCGTGCAGGTACAACAGGGCTGGGCCTGCCGAACCCGGCTCGCCGAACACATAACCCTGGGACGTCTCCAGAATGCGATAGCGCATGTCGCGGTAGTCACCGCGTAACGGCCCCAGTCGGGCCAGTCGGGCGGTGAGGTTGATCCGGAATGTCTGGCTGGAGAAGCGCAACAGCAGCCATGCCAGCGGACGGAAGACATAGCGCATCAGCGTCAATCGGCGGCGGCTGCGGGTGGAGAGCTGCAGGGGCTTCAAGTCTGTCGTGGGGACAACGGAATCGGAAAGGCGAGTCGACGGTGTTGTCATGGATAGTCGCTGGCGATCATGCGTGGCCATAATGCCCACTCCCTCGGCTCGTCCGCAAAACCGCGTGCATACGATCATGTCGCGTTCATCAAGATGCCAGCTGCTTCCGTCATAGCGGCGTCATCTCCGGCGGGCATACTGGAGAGCGGATTTTGGTGAACCGGGAAGCCTGACTGTGACCTCGACTGTGAATGCTGATCGCCGTGCGTTTTTGCAAACCCTGTTTCTGACGGCGGGCGCCATGGCATCGCCTGCGCTGCTCACGGCGTGCACGGGCACCGGTTCGCGCGAGGTGCTCACGGGCAGTCTGCAGGGCGATGGAGCCATGCTGCCGTTGCGCCCGGGGCCGTTGTATGACATCGGCCCGCTGGTGGAGTCCGGTGTCGATCAGGCGCTGATTCCGGAGGGATTCTCGATTCGTCGCGTCGCTGCGCACTTGAGCAACCCGGTGACCGGCCTGTTCGATCCGCTGGGCGCTTCGGGTTACGTCTGGCATCAGGCCCCGGATGGGGGCGCGGTGTTTCCGCACGAGGATGGCGGCTGGGCTTACGTCTGCAATAGCGAAATCGGCATCGGTAGCGGTGTATTCGGATCGTCGCGCGATGGCGGGGTCGGCGCCCTGCGCTTCAATGCCCAGGGGGAGGTCATTGACGCCTACCGTATCCTCGACGGCACACGGCGCAACTGTGCCGGCGGGGCCACGCCCTGGGGCACGTGGATTTCCTGCGAAGAAACCCGCGATGGCTATGCCTACGAGTGTCAGCCCTTTGGCAGCCCGGCCGATGCGCGACGGCTGGACGGGCTGGGTCGCTACAACATGGAAGCGGCGGCCGTGGATCTGCCGACGCGCACGGTGTATGTCACCGAGGACAGCGGCAGCGGGCGCTTCTATCGCTTCACGTCGAGTGCGGGGGATGTCATCACCGAGGGCGCGGGCCCACGTCGGTTGAACATGCTCGATGGACAGCTCGAGGTGCTCGAAGTCGAGGGCTTCGAAAACGGTGGTTACATCGAGACCGACGAAGCCGCACGGGTGTTGCGCCGGGTGAGCTGGGTGCCGGTGGTCCAGCCGGAGCGGCCACAGGCGGATGTGCGCGCGGAATTGGAGTCGGCCGGTTTAGCCCAGCCCGGCACGATATTCCGCGGTGGAGAAGGGCTGTGGATCTACGACGTGCCAGCCGGTGTGCAGGAGATGCCTCCGGGCGGCAGTCGTCCCACTCGCGCCGTCGCATTCTTTGCCAGTAAGGGCGATAACCGCGTCATGGCGCTGGACATCGACAACGGCCTGATTCAATCGGTCTTTGATAACGCGTTCATCGAGCCCGCCTTTGACGATGTCGACAATGTGGTCGTGAGCCCCGCTGGAGATGTTGTTGTCGCGGAGGACGGTGACGGCATGCGGCTGATGGTCATTGCCCCCGGCATGCCGGCCAAGGTACTGCTGCAGATCACCACGCCGGGCTCCGAAATCACCGGGCCGGCGTTCACGCCCGATGGCTCCCGGCTGTACTTCAATTCGCAGCGGGGGCCAAACATCCCGTTGCAGAATCTCGATCTGATCAGCCAATTTCCGGGCCTGCGCAATGGCACCGGCGTGACCTATGAGCTGACCATTCCCGAGGCTTTT
>JBDNBC010000306.1:0-5745 GCA_039768115.1 Oceanococcaceae bacterium | reverse complement strand
GTTGCCGGGCCGAAAGCCAGGGCCGTTCAGTCCAGCTCAGAGCCATCGCGCGGACGACGCGCGGATCAATGCGATTCATCGTGTTCCCTCCTTGGGCGAGCCGCAGGGGGCCTCGCCCGAACTCGGCAACGAAAAGGAAATGAAGCAGGGGAACGAGGGCCGGCCTTGACAGCCCGGCGAGGGAATCGCAAAGTAATCGCGCAACGCCAACGTCACGTGTTACCAATCGACCCGGATTAGCCCTCCGGGTCTTTTGCGTTTCCGGGCCTCGCAATCACAGGCTCGCTCAGGTCATGGTGATGTCCCCTCCTTGATTGCGCGGTTTGCGTGGCCGGAAGCAGTAGCGATCCGGCCACAGGGTCTGTGCGGTTTCGCCGAGCAGACCGGCGACGTGCGCTGCCACCCGATAGCAGGTGACGCGCGAATGGATGGTGTTGCTGACCACCGCCTGCGATACCTGGAGCTGGCGGGCGATATCCGCCTGGCTGACGCCGAGGCGCTTCAGCCGATAGATGATTTCGAGCGCGTCCATCTCGTCACTGTACGTGACCGAGGTTGCGTGGCTGGCTATGCTTAACTGAAGCATGAAAGTCCTAATCGCAAACGCGATATAAATATATCCGCACTGCTCGTCGAGGCGCAAGGCATGAGTTCTTTGGATGGATTTGGCGGCCGACTGAGCGAGCTGATGACGAACCTCGGCCAGTCGCAAAACGAGTTCGCCGCGCGCCTGGAGGTTTCGCAGAGCTTCATCTCGGACTTGGTCCGCGGAGTCAAGAAGCCGGGAGCAGAGTTCCTGCATGGGCTTCGCCAGTCCTGCCACGTCAGCATCGATTGGCTGCTGACTGGTGAGGGCACGATGTACGGCGGCAACCCGATTGAGCTGGAGCTATTCAAGCTGATCGTTGCCGAGATCGAGCTGGCTCGCCAGGCAATGACGAAGGGGAGCCCCAAGGCACGACGGCTGCTCGATCGCCTGCTGGGACGCGACAGCAGCGTTGCCCCGTCTCTGGACAGCGAGTCGATTCGGGCCTTGAGCGAATACGCCAACGTCGACGAGGAAGTGCTGCTGGCGGCGGTGCTCTACAACAGCCATCTGTGGACGGCCCTGCCGGACGAGCGGATTCGAAATTCCCTCAGTGGGGCCGTGGCCTATTTCCAGGCCAAACGCCCGCTGGACGTGCTGGAGGCACTGAAGGGCAGCAAGCAGTCGGGAGCTTTGGAAGGATCGGGAAAATCGGCCCCGCCTCCGGTCCAGATCACCAAGGCCAAATCCGTGCGAATTGCCGGACGCGACATTCATGAGGCCCCCAAGCGGTCACCGAAGGATTAACTCTGGAGGTAGCGATGAGCGAGGATGACGAGCGAGCGTCGGGCATCCCGACCATGCAGTTCATTTCTGCCGTCACGGCACGAATCGCGCGCCGGGATTACTACGAGAAACCTCGTATTCAGAGTGCGGCGGAGTCAGTCAAGCTGATGACGGACTGCATCAGGGACAAAGAGGCCGTCGACAATGAATTCGTCTTCACGACTTGGTTCGGGTTTGATGCCGCGCCGGGGTGCCGAAAGAAGGTTGTGGACATCAAGGTTCGCGGTGAACTCACGGCAAACCAAGTCCGCCGAATCGAACGGGGCGGCTGTCTGCGCTTGACCTCCGGCGATGCCGAACTGAAACCTTCGTATCTCAGAGAGTCGGTCGGCGCTTACCAATCCATCGCGTTTATGTTGATCTTCGCGGTTTGCCTGCTGTTGTTTCTGCTGCAGCCCTCGATCACCTTTTCGCTTGTGCCCGCTCAGATCGGATTCATGGCCTTGTCGCTGGGTCTGGCTGTGCTTCCGTACCACGCCATAGTCGAACCATCACGGCTTGCTCGAAAAGCACTGACTCGGCTGAACTCTGATCACGAAGCTTGCAACTGACTGCTCAAGTTGGATGCAATCGGCTGATCATTTTGAGGTGAATGCGCAAGATCGCCGCCGGCGCTCCCAAGGCCCCGATGGCCGTCATCCGGGGCCGCTACGAGCATTCCTGCGTCGAAGCCGCCGCACGCCAAGCCGCCGCCGCCCTGGTGTCACCACGCTGGGTGCAGGTCGGTATGGACCCGGAGCGGCATGCCTACTTCTACGATCGCCACACGATGAGGCCGGTGGTCGCCGCGCGTCGCGTCGTGCAGGTAGGTCCTCTGGCGCTCGCCCTTGATGCCGAATTCGACGCGCCGAGCAATTTTCTGTTCTAGGATCAGGCGCCAGCCTCAACAGCAGCGACCATGCGCATCGAGCCCGTCAGCCCTGTAGTACGCATCGTCCCGCTCTGGAATCCCCCTGCAAGAAAGGGGCTGGTGCGCGCACGGCAACAAGCGTCGAGGACGGCTTCTACTCCACTCCCGAATCCAAGTTCGAGCACCGAGCGTCTCGATCGACGCTTCTAGTGGCCCAGGGATGTCCATCGCAGCTCGCACCGTGGAACGACCGCAGAGTTCTAATCTCCGCCCGGGCCCAGCCGGAGCTCCGCATCCAGCACCCGTTTGGCGTGCTCCACCTCCGGCCCGTTATCCTTGATCCACCGGATCGTCGCGAGATCTTTCGCGATTTTTCGAAGTACATCGAGGATGTTCGCCAGCAGGTACACAATGGCAATGCCCAGCGCTGCGTGCAGCAGAGGCGTATCGATACTCATGCGGTCTCCCTGATCGGGCTGCGCGTCGCTGCCGCGACGGCCAGTCGATCTAGTCTGCCCTCTGGCGACCCTCGATGTCCGCAGCGCATGCCTGATAGCTCCCGCCCAGGCTGTCCGGGAGCTGGTAGCGGTAGTTAAACGGGCGGAAGCGGCCGGTGGCCTGGTGGAGCACCATCAAGGTCAGGGTAGGCCCGAGCAACCCGCCCGCGCCCTTCCTGAGCTCGACCTGCAGGCTGCCGCCACGGATCGCCGTATCGACTTCGAACCGCTCACTCGCCGTCGCGGGCCGGCGGCACAGTCCGTCCTCGAGCAGGCACTCCAGCTGGTGGTGACGGTCGAAGCTGAACTCGCCGACGAAGGGCACGATGCCGACCACGCGGTACCGGCCCATATGATCCCTGGTTGCCTGCGACCAAGCGTCGTGGAAGTCCTCGATCTCGTCAGCAGTCACCTGCATCCGCTGCGCGCGCAGATAGGCGTGCTGCTGATCAGGGGTCATCTGGAGGAAAGTGCGCGGGGCGGCTTCGGTGGAGGGCATGGCAGGTCTCAAGTGGTGATCCGTTCGTGCAACCACTCTTGCCCAACTCCACCGCGATGCAAGATCACCGCTTCAGACACGCGCTACGACGTACTTGGTGGGATAAGCCCTGCCGTTCGCGCCGCCGCCAGCAAATCCTCTTGATCCAGAGCCGCCCAGCCGCCGTTTAACTGAACCATTCGGCTCTTCGGGTACCACAGGCAGTTGCCGGACACGTATCCAGCCGGTTCGTTACAAAACGGCGCTCACCTGCGCGGCTCCGCCGTGCGAGTTGATCGGTTGACGCCATTTAATCTGCGCACCGACGCCATGCCAGCTGAGCACCGGCATCAAGACCTTGCGCGGCGACGCCACCAGGCTGCGCACCGGCGCCAAGTCGCTGCGCAATGGCACCAGCTTCCTGCGCAGTGGTGCCACGCTGTTGCGCATCCCCGCCAAGCTACTGCCCACCCTCCGACTTGAGCTTGCGCATCGACTCGCCCTTGAGGGCGATCTTCAGGCTCGAATGCACGAGCCGATCGAGCAGCGCATCGGCCAGCGCGGGATCATTGATGAAGGCGTGCCACTCCTTGACCGGCATCTGCCCGAGCACGATCGTCGAGTGCGTGCCGACCCGATCATCGAGCAGCTCCAGCAGGTCGGCGCGACCGCGATTGGTCAGTGCGGTCAGGCCAAAGTCGTCCAGGATCAGGAGCTGGACCTTGGCCACCTGGTTGCGCAGCTTCGTGATGGAGCCGTCTTCGTGCGCGATGGCCATCTCTTCGAGCAAGCGCCCGAGCCTGCGGTAAGCCACGGTGATGCCCTTGCGCGCCGCCTGCACTGCCAGCGCGCAGGCCAGCCAAGTCTTGCCCGTGCCGGTCGGGCCGGTCATCAGCAGGTTCATCTGCTTGTAGATCCACGCACATGTGAGCAGATCGGCGAAGGTCGCCTTGTCGATGCCGCGGCCGGTTCGGTAGTCAATGTCCTCGGGCACGGCCTGCACCTTGAGTCGCGCGTTGCGCAGGATGCTCTTGTAGCGCCGCGTGTCGCGGTAACTGATCTCGGCATCCACGAGCATCTGCAGGCGTTGCTCGAAGGACGCGCCGAGAAAGGCGGACTGAGACATCTGCTGATCCAGCGCCTCGGCCATGCCGACGAGACGCAGTTCGCGGAGCTGTTGGGCGGTGTTCATGATGGTCATTCGGGGTTCCTCAGGATTCGTAGGTCTTGGCGCCACGCACGTTGTCGTGGCCCGGCAATGGCTCATCGTCACTGGCGCCGCGCAATGGCGTGCTCTCGATCCGGCGCTGGAGCATCGAGCGCACGGACGACACCGACGTGGTGGAGATGCGTAGCGCGCGATGGCAGGCAGCATTCAGGCGCTCTGGGCCGTATTCCTTGGCCATGCCGCGCAGGCCGCGCATCGCCTGCATCGACAACGCCGGCCGCCGATGCGTGTCGATGTGCTTCTTCACGAAGGCACTGATCCAGGGGCCTGAGCGGTCCGCCCATGCGATCAGCTCGGCACCTTGATCCTGCGCGTACGCCCGATGGGACGCAGGCTGGTGCTCCGGCAAGGTGGTGCAACCACCCTTGTGCGCATTCCGCAGGTGGGTCGCAATCGGGAAGTGATCGTCCTTTGCGTACACCTCGACCTGTCGGGCGGTCGCGCGGATGCGTACCTTGGCCCCGATGTAGGTGTACGGCACCGAGTAGTAATGCTCGTCCCACAGGACGTGGTAGTCCTGTGCCACCGTGACGTTGAGCTTCCAGTCTGCGTACTCGAAGGGCAGTTCCGGCAATGCCTTCAGTGCCGGACGATCCAGCTCCTCGAAGAGCTGGTTGCGGCTTTTGCCGCCGTGCCCGCGCATGGGCTTGTCGTTCATGCGCACCAGCAGCTCCGCGATGGCGGCGTTCAGTTCTTCAATCGACGTGAAGACCCGGTTACGCAGCCGCGCCAGTATCCATCGCTGGGCGAAACGCACGCCGACCTCGACGGCGGCCTTGTCCTTGGGCTTGCGCGCTCGCGTCGGCATCACGATGCAGTCGTAGTGCTGCGCGAGTTTGCTGTAGGTGTAGTTGATGATGTGGCCCTCGGCCACCGTCACCCGTTCCACCGCCGACTTCAAGTTGTCGGGGACCAGCAGCCTGGGCACGCCACGGTAAAACTCCAGGGCGCGCACGTTGGCCTCGCACCAGTCCGGCAGCCGCTGCGTCGCGCTTGCATACGCGAAAGTCTTGCGGCTCGCACCCATAACGGCCACAAACAGCTCGACCGGTTGCTTCTCCCCGGTCTTCGGATTCAGAACGCTCGGGCGTTTGCCCGAGTAGTCCAGAAACAGTCGGTAGCCCGGCGCATGCGGCTGGCGCATGACGATGCCCAGGGAGCACTCGTAGCGGTCGTAGCGCCGCCGGAATTCGGTTTCCGACATCGCGTCACTGCCGGCCGCGTCCGCATATTCCTCGTGCATCAGCAGCAAGGTCACGCCCGGCCGACGCAGTTCGGCATGGACATGGGCGAAGTCGGGCTCGGCAAAGGCCTTGCGCG
>JBDNBC010000305.1:0-4043 GCA_039768115.1 Oceanococcaceae bacterium | reverse complement strand
TGCGCCTGGTCCGGCGTTTCCCAGAGGGCCGGGTCGGACTGCTCCGCTTGCAGCTCCTCTAAGTGCTCCCGCAGATGGGGGTCGTCAAAGATAGCCCCGCAGGGCGTCGAGACGACCCTGCAGAGCTGTAATCCTGTCTTTTATCTGTCCGGTTTCCATGGCCACTCGCGGTCATTGGTCAACGCAAGGAGAAATATCGCGCTGACGGGCCGCGTATAGTACGGATATGGCTAACGAACTGCTCCGCAACGCGGATCAGGATCATGCCGCGAACAATCGAACGGGGAGCACATGAACCACATCACACGGCTGATTTTTGGTGGCGCCAGCGCCTTTTTTCTGGGCGGTAGTGCATTCGCGCAGTCATCCGAAAATATAGATAAACGCTTTTACATCGCGCCCTACGCGGTCTGGCAATCTCCCGATGGCGACCGCACAACCTCGTCACAAGTCGACCCGGGAATTGCCATCGGCAAGACCCTCGGCCGCGGCACCAACCTCGAGCTGAGCTACGAGCGCATGGAGCCGGAGATCGATCCGACCAACGGTGACCTGCTGCAGGAGTTCTACGGCCTCGGGGTGCAACTGTTCCCCATGCGCGATCGCCTACCCTTCTACATCCTGGTGCGCGGCGGTCGCGGCGTGTACACCCGCGAAGGCAATAGCGGCGACAACAAGGCCGAGTCCGATCAATTCAACATCGGTGTCGGGTATCTCCAGCCCCTTGGGTCCTGGCCCCTGGTGGGGCGCGGCCCGGCGTTGCGCATGGATGTGCGTTATCAGTACGACAAGTTCTCTAACGGGGAAGCGCAGGCCTATGCCGCGTTATCCGAACTGGACTCGGCGGATCGGTCCTTTCACGACGTCATGGTCTCGCTCGGGCTGCAGATACCGCTCGGTGCAGACCCAAATGCCCCCGTGCCCACTGAGGAACCCGAGCCCGACGAGGTGATCATCGTCGCCGCGACGGACAGTGACGGTGACAGCATCCCCGACACGATGGATGAATGCCCCAACACGCCTGATGGTGCGCGAATCGATGCGCAGGGCTGTGAAGTCGATTCTGACGGCGACGGTGTAGCCGACAGCAAGGACCAGTGCCCCGGCACCTTCGCCGGACTGAGTGTGGATGCCCGCGGTTGCGCGCCGGACGGCGACCAGGACGGGGTGCTGGATGTCAACGATCAATGCCCGAGCACGCCCTCCGGCGCTCCCGTATTGGCCGACGGCTGCGCGCCCAGTGGCGATTGCCGCCTGCCCCAGCCGGGACAGAGCGTGGATGCCCGTGGTTGCGTCGCCGTAGACACGGTCATTCTCGAAGGGGTGACCTTTGCGACCAACTCAGCCGATCTGGGGCCGCAGACGCGACGTCAGCTTGATGAGGTGGCGGCCGTTCTGCGCGGCAGCCGCGGCGTGCGCTTTGAAGTGGCCGGACACACTGACGATATCGGTGGACGCGACGAAAATCGCGCACTGTCGGAAAACCGGGCCATCGCGGTCAAGAATTACCTCGTGACGCAAGATGTGCCCGCCAGCCGTCTGTCCGCGCGGGGATATGGCGAATCTCAGCCGCTGGCACCGAATACCTCGGCCGCCAATCGGGCCCGAAACCGCCGGGTGGAATTGCGCGCACTGACCGACTGACGCAACCACTTATGTAATTTTTTGGTTTTTTAACCCCTACCGCCTTATAATTTTGTGAAATCACTTGGGAGTTGTTCACATGTTGAAAACCAGCGCACTTGCGTTGTCGGCCGGCGTTGCCGCGGCCATTTTTGGTTCGTCGGCTCTCGCGTCAGCCAATCAAACCGGCTGGGGTGTTTCAGGCGCCCTGACCTACACACTTATTGACGATGACGCCGAGCGGCCCGGTCAGGAAAACGGCTACGGCGTGCGCTTGGGTGTATCCAATGCGTTGTCGAGCTGGTTAACGATGGAAGCGCTGCTGGGATATCAGCTTTTCGATTTCGATCAGCCCGGTTCCAGTGCACAAGACGAAATTTCGCTGACCGTGGACTACCAGTTCCATGTGCTTCCTGTTTTGGGCAAGGTCCATCCGTATCTGGTGGCCGGTATAGGTGCAGTGCGTACCGATGACGCCGCCCCGAGTAACCTCGGCTCCACCGATCTCCACTGGAACGCTGGCGTTGGTGTAGACATTCCCCTGGCCAGTCGCTGGGGCTTGATGGCGGACGTCAAGCACCGGTCGATCTATTGGGACGAGCGTCGCAGCAACATCGACCCGACCGAAATCATGCTGGCGCTGGGCGTCACCTACGATCTGTCGCCCGAGCGCAAGATCGAAGTGGCTGTCGACGGCGATGATGACAACGACGGCGTGCCCAACAGTCTCGACCGCTGCCCGAACACCCCCGCGGGTGCCGTGGTGGACGCGTACGGCTGTGAGGTTCGCTCCGAAATCGGCGATGCTGATGGTGATGGCGTCCCCGACAACATGGACCGCTGCCCGAACACACCGCCCGGAACACCGGTCGATGGCGAAGGTTGCCCGGCTCCGGAAACCGTCATCATCTACTTTGCTTTCGACTCGGCCGAGCTCAATGGCCCGGCGCGCAACGCGCTCGATATCGTCGCGGATAACCTCAAGGAGCGCAGCTTCATTGTGGCCGTGGCAAATGGACACGCGGACCGCACCGGCCCCGAGGCCTACAACCAGGCCCTGTCCGAGCGTCGCGCCAAGTCGGTTGCCGATTACCTGATGTCAGCCGGCGTGCCCGATACGCAAATTCGGACCCGCGCCTTCGGCGAAACGCGCCCGGCCACCCCTGGCGAAACGCCTGAGCAGCGGGCACGCAACCGTCGTGTCGAGATCAATCTGATCCAGGAGTAATCGTCGCGCTGCTGCGACAATGCACCTGTCAAAGCCGCCCTTCGGGGCGGCTTTCTTTTTGGCGTTTTGCCGGCACATTTCCGCGTAGCGTATATTTGCAGCGCTAAGCACTGGGGCTCGGGAATGCATGGCTGCTGCGCCATCATTCTCCCCGTACGCACGTAACGAGCGATGCCCCCGGCGTAACCCGCTTTGAAACAAACCGATTTCAGGAGTCAATTCCGTGGCACTTATTTCCCTGCGCCAGCTGCTCGACCATGCGGCCGAGCACGACTATGGCCTTCCCGCGTTCAACGTCAACAACATGGAGCAGGTCAAGGCCATCATGGAGGCCGCAAATGCCGTTGGCAGCCCGGTTATCCTGCAGGGCTCGGCAGGGGCTCGCAAATACGCTGGGGAGGCCTTTCTACGCCATCTCATCCTCGCGGCGAACGAGGCCTATCCGCACCTGCCGATCTGCATGCACCAGGACCACGGCACCTCGCCGGAAGTCTGCCTGCGTTCCATTCAGTCGGGTTTCTCCTCGGTGATGATGGATGGATCTCTGCGTGAAGATGGCAAGACGCCTGCCAGCTACGAGTACAACGTCGATGTCACGGCACGCACGGTGCGCATGGCCCATGCCGTTGGCGTATCCGTCGAAGGGGAGCTGGGATGCCTCGGCTCGTTGGAAACCGGTGAGGCCGGCGAAGAGGATGGTATCGGGGCCGAAGGCAAGCTTTCGCACGACCAATTGCTGACCGACCCCGACGAAGCGGCGGATTTCGTCAAGAAAACCGGTGTGGATGCACTGGCCATCGCCATTGGCACCTCACACGGCGCCTACAAGTTCACCCGTCCGCCCACCGGCGACATCCTCGCGATCGACCGGGTCAAGGCCATTCACCAGCGCATCCCCGACACCCATCTGGTCATGCACGGGTCGTCATCAGTGCCCCAGGACTGGCTGGCGATCATCAACCAGTTTGGCGGCGACATGGGTGAAACCTACGGCGTGCCGGTTGAGGAAATCGTCGAGGGCATCAAGCACGGCGTACGCAAGGTCAATATCGATACCGACCTGCGGATGGCCTCCACTGGCTCCATCCGCCGGCACATGCACGATCAGCCCGCCAATTTTGATCCGCGCAAATACCTGGCTGAGGCCACCAAAGCGATGTCGGCCATCTGCAAGGCGCGCTACGAGGCTTTT
>JBDNBC010000304.1:0-3528 GCA_039768115.1 Oceanococcaceae bacterium | reverse complement strand
GTATCGAGAAGCCCACTGTCACGATGACCGAGGTCAGGAAAATGGCCCGACCGACGCTGGCATGGCTGGCGCGGATGGCGTCCGCTGCGCTCGCCCCCTCCTGCAACTCCGCCAGATAGCGATGGGTGTAATGGATCGTGTTGTCCACGCCGATGCCGATCGTAATCGCAGCAATGGTGATGGTCATGATGTCGAGCGGGATGTTCAGCCAGCCCATCAGGCCGAGAATGGTGGCCGCGGCGAAGACGGTCGGCATGATGCCAACCAGGGCGACGGGCAGTGAGCGGAACAGCAGCAGCAGCATCACCACAATCGCAGCGAACACAACCCCAAGGGTCAGAATCTGTGACGAGAACAGGCTCTGCAGGACGTTGTTGTAGAGCACCAGCGCGCCGGCGAGGCGGAGCTGCTCCGGTTCGATGTCGAATTGCGCAAGCAGGTCCCGCTCGATCTTGGCCAGCAGGTCATTGCGGTTGAGGTTCTTGTCGGAATCGATGACCCTGAGCGAGAAGCGCACTTCGTTGCCATCGGCACCGAGATAGGGGTCAAACAGCGTGGACTTGATGTCGGCCGGAAGCCGGTTGTACATCACTGACAGCGTGAAGTTATCCAGTGGCTCGTTGTTGTTGAGCTGCTCGAGCAAGCCCATGGTCGAGGACATCGACAGCACCTTGCCGGTCTCCGGGAGGGCCTCCAGATAGGCATGGATCTCATCGACCGTGTCCAGTGCGAAGCGGTTGAACCAGTAGCTGGATCCGGACAAACCACTGCCGCCGCCAAGATCATCGAATTCGTCGGCGAAATCGCCGAATTCCTCCGCCATCAGCGCCTGCTCCTCAAGGAAGGCCGGCGGTGCGGTGATGATGATGTCGAGCGGGGTGGTGCCACCGAGCTTCTTGTCGATTTGCAGCAGGCCTTGATAAATCTCGGTGTCTTCATTGAAGTAATCGATGAAGCGGTTTTCCACGCCCAGCCGGGTCATGCCGATGATGGCGACGACGGTGAGTGCGAGATAGACCAGCGCGATGCGGCCGGGCGCACGCTGCACCGCGGTGGCGACCGCGCTCGTAATCGCGCGGGTGACCGGACTGTCATCGGCGCTTCCGGGGTGCGGCTGGAGCCGGCGGGACAGAACCGGGAACAGCAGGAAGGTCAGCAGAAAGGCGGTACTGACCGCAGCCACCATCATTAACCCAAAATCAATGACGGGGCGGATGTCGGCGATGATCAGCGAGCCAAAGCTGACCATGGTGGTCAGCGTGGTGAACAGCGACGGCGCCAGCTTCAGCCGCAGGGTGCTGTCGAGCAGGTCGCGCTGCGTCGTCCCGGGGCGCGACATCTCTTGCTCGTGATAGGTCACCACCAGGTGCACCACCAGCGACAAGGTGATGATCAGCGTCAGCGCGCTGAAATTGCTCGACACCACCGTCACCGGCCAGCCCTGCCAGGCAATCAGCCCGACCACGCTGAGCAGCGTGCCGGCGCAGACGGCGATGGGTATCAGCACCCAGCGCAACTGCCGAAAGGCAAAGCCCAGCAGGATGACAAGCACACCGAGGACCAGCCCGCCAAACAGGCGGATGTCCTGCTGTACGAAGGTGATCATATCGGCGGCGATCATCGGCAGCCCGCCAAGGAAGATCTCGGCATGCGCCCGATGCGGGTCAATCGCCGCACGAATGCGCGCAATCAGGTCACGCTGCTCGCTCTGGCGTTGGGCGCTGACGGTGGCATAGCGCTGCTCGACGTCTTCCAGCTCGGCGCGTTCGGCGGCGCTGAGTTCCCCGGCGCGCTCCTGCTGGCGCAACTGTTCCCGGCGCATCAGCAGGTCGCTGGCTTCGCGGCTCTCTTCCAGCGTGGCCAGCAACGCGGTGGTTTCCGCCGCCGGGTCGGTCAACAGATTGCGGTATAGCGGGCTTTCGGCGAACTCCCTGCGGGCGAGTTCGCGGTCCGTGTCGGGAGACAGCAGGGTGCGGGTGTTCTGCTGAATCTCGCTGAGCGACATCGGCGGGCTGGCGACTAGCGGAACATCGAGAATGCTGGTGACGCTGGCGATCCCATCAACCGCCAGCAGGTCGGCCTTGAGATCGCCCAGGTGATCCAGCGTGGCGTCCGCGAACAGATCGGCGCTCGGGGTGTAGGTGACCACCACAGACTCTGATTGCTCGTAGCGCTGGCTCAGTTCACGGAAGTAGCGCAGGTCATCGTCATTTTCGAGAATCAGCGAGTCCGCCGAGGCATCGAGACGGAACTGGGGCGCCTGGCTGGCGGCCAGACCGAGGACAATGGCCAGCAGGACCAGGCCTGCCAGAGGGCGATCGAGCACGGCTTGCAAGTAGAGTCGCCACAGGGCGTTGGGCGGGGTCATGGCATGGGTCTCCGTGCGCGAGGCGCTGAATAACGGGCGTCAGGTCCGACAGAAGTGCTGCAGGGTGGCTTCCAGTAGGGCGGGGTCATAATCATCGCGCAGACGGGCCTGGCCAATGCGGTCAAGCAGGATCAGACGGATATTGCCGTCCTTGTTCTTTTTGTCGCCGCGCATGAATTCGGCCATGCGCTCGGCGCTGAGGTTTTCCGGTAGCGTGATGGGCAGTCCCGCACGCTGCAGTAGCCTGGCCACGCGGTCGCGTTGTGTCGCGGTCAGCGCGCCCTCACGACAGGACATGTCAGCGGCCATCAGCATCCCCGCGGCCACGGCTTCGCCATGCAGCCAGTCCCGGTACTGCAGGTGCGCTTCGATCGCGTGGCCGAAGGTGTGTCCGAGGTTAAGCAGGGCGCGCACGCCGCTCTCGCGCTCATCGGCGGCAACGATGCGGGCCTTGTGTTCGCAGCTGCGACGAATCGCCTCCGTCAGTGCTGCGGCATCGCGGGCCAGCAGGGCATCCAGGTGCGTGTCGATCCAGTCGAAGAAATCAGCGTCCCCGAGCAGGCCGTACTTGATGACCTCGGCCAGGCCGGCGAGCAGCTCACGGTGGGGCAGTGTGTCGAGCGTATCCAGGTCGCTGATGACGGCCACCGGTTGATGGAAGGCACCGACCATGTTCTTGCCGAGCGGGCGGTTCACCGCCGTTTTGCCGCCTACGGACGAATCGACTTGCGCCAGCAGGGTGGTCGGAATCTGCACGAAATCGATACCGCGCTGGTATACCGCCGCGGTGAAACCGGTCAGGTCGCCGATGACGCCGCCGCCGAGTGCGACCAGCACCGTGTCACGGCCGCGTTTCTCGGCCAGCAACTGATCGAGCAGCTCGGTGCAGGTCTCCATGGTCTTGTAGCGCTCGCCATCCGGTAGTACCACGGCCGCCGCCTTCTCCCCCATCGCGTCGCGCACCCGCTCCAGATACAACGGCGCCAGCGTGTCGTTGGTCACGATGACGGCATGCCGCGCTTGGATGCCGGTCAAGGCCGCCAGCTCCGTCAGTAGCCCGCGGCCGATGTGAATGGGATAGCGCCGGCTCGGGGTGTTGACGGTCAGGGTCAGAGGCTTCATGGGCGGACGGGGGGCACCGGAAAGGAGCGCCGGCTCAG
>JBDNBC010000303.1:0-4690 GCA_039768115.1 Oceanococcaceae bacterium | reverse complement strand
CTGAATACGTGGTGTTCTTTGTGCACGGCAAGGACATCCGTCACGCGACACCGCCTGACGATGAGCTGAGCGACTCTGCCGACGGCGAGTAACTCGCGGTTTGATCGACATGCGGGCCCGTCGCCGGATCCGCCTTTTCGTATCGTTTATCCTTGCTTGACACGGTGTACAGAAGTCACTTGACTTTTGTGCGCCGCACACATAACGTGCCATCGAACGATGTCACATGACCCGTCGAGTCTGTCCGCTTTTGCGGGACGGCCCCTCGGAGTCGCATGGGCGTCCAGGGAACACACAAGGATTTCGCTATGAATACAACCGATGTCGATGTTGTCATCGTGGGCGCCGGCCTCTCCGGCATTGGTACGGCCTGTCATCTGCGCCGTAACTGTCCTGAGCAAAGCTTCGCGCTGCTTGAGCGTCGGCAGGCCATAGGTGGGACATGGGACCTGTTCCGCTACCCGGGGATTCGCTCGGATTCGGACATGTGCACTTTCGGTTACAGCTTCCGCCCGTGGAATGGCACCAAGGTGCTGGCTGACGGTGAGTCGATCCGCGGGTACATCGCCGACACCGCGCGCGAATACGATGTCGAGCAGCACATTCGCTTCGGTCGGAAGGTCACCAGTGCCGAGTGGTCGACCGCGGAACAGGTCTGGACAGTCACTTCGACCGACGAGGACGGCGGTGACGAGCAGCAGCTCCGTGCACGTTTTGTGGTCAACTGCAGCGGCTACTACAACTACGATCAGGGTTACACGCCCGCGATTCCGGGGGCTGAGACGTTTGCCGGGCAGATCGTCCATCCGCAGCACTGGCCGGAAAATCTCGACTACGCGGGCAAGAAAGTCGTGGTGATCGGTAGTGGGGCAACGGCCATTACCCTGGTGCCTTCGATGGCAGGTACCGCAGCGCATGTCACCATGCTGCAGCGCACGCCGACCTATATTCTCAGCGTGCCCAGTGACGATCCTGTGGCTCGTCGCCTCAACCGCTTTCTGCCGGAAAAGGTGGCTTACACGATGTCGCGGGCACGCAATATCGGCCTGCAACGCTTCCTGTATCAGGTGGCGCGCAGCCGGCCTCGTGCGGTCAAGCGCTTGTTGCGCATGGCGACGCGCCGGCAACTGGGCAGCAATGTCGACCTGAAGCATTTTTCGCCGCCATACAACCCGTGGGATCAGCGCCTGTGCGTGGTGCCCGATGGCGACCTGTTCAAAGCATTGCGTAAGGGTCAGGCGTCCATCGTCACCGACCAGATTGATGCGCTTGATGCGACCGGCATCCGGCTCAAGTCGGGCGAGCATCTTGATGCCGACATCGTGATTACGGCGACCGGCCTGAACATTCAGATGTTCGGCGGTGCCAGCCTGCATGTGGATGGCGCGGCCGTGAAGCCCAAGGACACCATGGTGTACCGCGGTTGCATGGTCGAAGGGGTGCCGAACCTGCTCACAATTACCGGATACACCAACGCCTCGTGGACCTTGAAGGCGGATCTTGTCGGTGAATACCTGTGCCGGCTGCTGCAGCACATGCAGAAAAAGGGCTATGCGATGGCCACGCCAGCCCCGCAGACGGAGGGTCGCCTGGAAGACACCGTCATGGGGAGCCTGTCGTCCGGCTATGTTCAGCGTGGTTCGGACCAGCTGCCACGGCAGGGGGCCAACGCCCCGTGGCGCATCATGAACGACTACATCCGCGACATACCCGCCATGCGATTTGGCCGCATTGATGATGGTGTGCTGCGCTTCCGGGCGTCACAGACTTCGGTTCCGGCCGCGTCGACACCGTCGCGGAGCCGGCGTGGGCGCAACGCGGCGACCAATGCGCCCAGCCCGGCCGCCGGGTAAGCGCTGCCGGGGCGCGTGAAGGTGATGCCGCCGGGTGCCCGGCGGCCCACGACCAAGAAGATCATCCTCGGGCTGCTGCTGGCGCGGCGGAACCGGCCGCTGCATGTCAAGGTAGCGATCCGCGCCTGCAGCCTGTTTGACCTGACCCCTAACAACGTTAGGGTCACGTTGGTACGGCTATCGGCGGATGGCCTGATTCAGAGCCCGGAGCGCGGCCTGTATGTGCTCGGTCCACAGGCCGAAGGCATGGCCGGCGATGTAGCGGGCTGGCGCGAGGCTTTGCAGCGCTTGCGCCCCTGGGATGGACGCTGGGCATTGCTGGTGGCGGCGCCTGCCGTTCTCGGCGAGCGTGCTGAACGCAAGCGGCGGCTGCAAGCCCTGGGGATGCTGGGTTTTGCCGAGCTGGATGCCGGCGCCTGGATACGTCCGGACAACCTCGAGGGTGGGGTCGCTGTACTGCGTGAGCGATTGCTGCGGCTGGGTTTGCCGCGGGGGCTGCTGCTGGTCGAAGCGCAGGGACTGGACGAGGGGCACGCACAGCGCGCTATGGCCTTGTGGGATCCGGTAGAACTGCAGGAAGGCTATGCGCAGCAGGCGGCCTTTCTTGAGCAGTGGCAACAGCGTTGGCCGGCGATGGATCTTGAGCAGGCGGCCCGCGAGTGTTATCTGTTTGGGACGCAGGCGATTCGCCGACTCGTATTTGACCCCTGGTTGCCCGATACCATGATCGACGCCCGCGCCCGGGAACGTTTCTTCCGGGCCGTGCGCGAGTTTGACGCGACCGGGCAGCTGATTTGGCAGCGGCTGTTCGATGACGACAGCGTCATGCCGGCGGCGACCGGCTCGCAGGACGAGCGGTAAATCCTCCGGTCATTGCGTCGCGCCGGCGCGCAGGTATCCTTGGCGTTTTTTTGAGTCTTAGCGATGCCCATCACCTCGGCCCAACGGCGCGAACTGCGGGCGCAGGCCCATGCTCTGAATCCGGTTGTGCAAACCGGTGGCAAGGGCGTGACGGAGGCCGTGATGGCCGAAATCGAAGCGGCTTTGACAGCCCATGCCTTGATCAAAGTGCGCCTGGCCGGCATGGAGCGCGAGGACCGCAAGGCGGCGGCGGCAGACATTGCCCGCCGTCTTCGCGCGGAGTTGATCAACCTGATTGGCGCCGTGTGCATTCTTTACCGCGCGCCTCCACCCAAGCCGGCAGCGCCGTCGCCTGCAGCTCGCCCGCCGCGCCCTGGCGCACGCAACACGCGCGAACGGGTGCCGGGACGACGCGGCCCGGGGCGGGCCGAGCGCGGCCCTTACGGCCGATGAGCATTGTCCTCACTGACTTCGCCCGTCGGCGTCTGTTTCCGAGTACCCCGCGACGCAACACCATTCAGGATGTGTCAGCAGAGGAGTTCGTGGCTCAAGTGAACGCCCGCGAGCCGGAAAAAATCATTCCCGGCTACGCGCCGTTCTGCCAATTGCGCGTGTACCGCAACTGGACCTCCACCCGCTGTGCGACGGTGGCCATCAGCCCGGACAATCAGCAGCACTTGCGCTCGGCCTACGAGTCGCGCACCCCGGATGAGCTGCCGGTACTGGTCCGCTGGTTCGAGGGTGTTGAGCCGCCCGTGGCCCGCTGGCTGATCCCGATTCTGTACAGCGCCGAACAAATGGCCCGTGAGGGCAGTCCGATCGATGCCGACTGGGGCATCGTCGGGTGCCTCTACACCATGGAGCCAGCGGAAACGCCGCTGGCCCCGATTACGATGCTGCGCAATGCACTGGGTGTGGATGAGGGCGGCTCGGGCGTGCCGATGGACCGCGAGGCCTATGCGCGCAGCGTCGCGTTCTGGAATGCTCACGCGAACTGGCGGGGTTAACGGAGTGGTGTTGGCGCATCGCTTTACTGTGACGCGGGCGGTTTCAGACGAGTAAACGGTCCACCTTGGCGGCGCAAATCAGGTCATTCATGGTGATTCCACCGGCCTCGTGAGTTTGCCAATGCATCGTGACCCGGTTATAGCCGAACTGGATATCCGGATGGTGATCCTCGCGGTGGGCGATAAAGGCCACGGCATTCAGAAAGGCCATCGTCTCGTGATAATTGCCGAAAGAAAAGGTGGCGTCGAGGGTGTCCCCGGGGGCGTTGACCGCCCAGCGTGAATGCAGCGCGGCGACGTGCGCGCGAATCTGCTCGTCGGTCAGCAGGCGCGTGTGACCTTCGCACCCGGCGCAATGTTCTTCGTGAAGTTCGCTCATTGAATAGCTGTTACAAATGGGTGTCGTATCATGCAGGCCATGAAAAATCCTCTCAACCTGATCTGGCTCGATCTGGAAATGACCGGCCTTGATCACACCCGTCACCGCATTATCGAAATCGCCACGATTGTGACGGATGCCGAGCTCAATATTCTTGCGGAAGGGCCCGAGCTGGCCATTTTTCAGCCGGACTCGGAGCTTGCCAAAATGGATGACTGGTGTACGCGTACGCACGGCGACTCCGGGTTGACCCGCCGGGTGCGTGAAAGCCACATATCGGTCGCCGATGCCGAGCAGCAGACGCTGGATTTCTTGTCGTCCTGGGTCGGGCCCGGCGAGTCACCGCTATGCGGGAATTCGATCGGCACGGATCGGCGCTTCCTGCGTGAATACATGCCGCAGCTTGAAGATTACTGCCACTACCGTTGTGTTGATGTCAGCACACTCAAGGAATTGGCGCGACGCTGGAAGCCCGAGGTCCTCACGGGATTCGACAAGGAGGGCAGCCATCGTGCGCTGGACGATATTCGCGAGTCGATAGCCGAGCTGGTGCACTACCGGAAACACTTTCTGCAGACCTGAGACCCTGT
>JBDNBC010000302.1:0-2614 GCA_039768115.1 Oceanococcaceae bacterium | reverse complement strand
GTCTCTGCAGAGCCAGAGCTTGGTTCAGACCGGCTATGGCTGCGTGTACCTGCTGAGCAAGCCCAAGTTGCAGGCTTGGGTGCTCAAGCACTCCACCTGGTCATCCTGAAGAACCCGCAGAGCCCTCCGATTCACGCGCTGATGGGGTTCCGGTGATCCTGAGGCCCTGAACAGAAAATGCAAAGAGCTTTGCATTGTTTGTGTGGGACGCTTGCTACTGTCTGCTCCAGGTGCTGTGGAGCAACACATTGATGAAGCCGGAAATTCTCATTCTGATCGGCATTTTTGCCGTCTTTGCCCTCGCCGAGGCGCTGCGCACAGGCTTATTGAAAAAGCCGGGTCAGCGGTCCAAGGATGTGGCCGTGGAGCTGATTGGCTCGGTGGTGCTGCTGGCGCTGACCCAGCCGCTGGTCCTGCTGAGCGCAGGCCTGCTTATGGCGACCATGTTCCCCGGCCTGCAGAACAGTCTCGCCGGGACGGCGCTGTGGATGCAGGTGGGGTTGCTGTTGATCTTCGACGACATGGCCCAGTACTGGTGGCATCGGTTCTCGCACACGGTTCCCTGGCTCTACAAACTGCACCGGCCGCATCATGACGCGCCCTACATGAGCGTGCGTATCGTCTATCGCAACAACATCTTCTACTACGCACTGATGCCCAGCCTGTGGTTCTCCGGGGCCCTGATCTATCTGGGGTTGGGTCCGGTGTATGCGGTGTATCTGGTCGTCAAACTCACCGTCATCTATGGAGCACATTCTGATGTGCGCTGGGATGAGCCCTTGTACAAGAAGCCCTGGCTATCCCCGCTGATGTGGGTGGTGGAGCGGACGATTTCCACGCCGGCCACCCATGCGGCCCATCACGGACGGCATTTGAGTGATGGCCTCACGCATTACAAGGGCAACTTCGGCAATTTGTTGTTTTTCTGGGATGTCCTGTTCGGTACGGCCAAGATCACCCGTCGCTACCCCCCTGCGTTTGGCGTGGAGAACTTGCCCGAGGCGAGCGTCGGTGAGCAGTTGCTGTGGCCGCTGGTGCCTTCAACGCCCCAACCCCACGCGCAACGACCGCCGCAGCCGCGACACAGCGCGGTAGACGCCGACGCATAAGCGCCCGGCTGTGCGCTGGGATCAGCGTTGACAGGACGTGACCATGCAGCGGATACCGTCGGTGCTACCACGCTGCGCCAAACCTCAACATCTGACAAGGACAAGACTTAATGAATATCGGGATTGTGATTGGCTCCATGCAAGCGGAGTCGAACAGCGCCAAAGTCGGGCGATACATCGACCGGCAACTGCAGCAGCGTGGCCTGCATGGCATCACGCTGGACCTGGGAAAGACACCGCTGCCGCTGTGGGGCAGCACCGATGGGGATCAGTCCTGGGACGCGCGATACCAAACGCTCAGCGAGCAGTTCGCCGCCTGCGAGGGATTCGTGCTGATCAGTCCGGAGTATCACGGCATGGTGCCGGCCGCACTCAAGAACGCGCTGCTGCATTTCGGCAGTGCGGTGCTTGCGCACAAGCCTGCCTACATTGTCGGCGTATCGGCAGGGACGGGCGGCGCGTATCCGGTGGCGGAGTTACGCATGAGCAGCAGCAAGAACAATCGGCTGTGCTTCACGCCCGAGCACTGCATCGTGCGGCAGGCCGACCAGGTACTCAATAGCGAAGAGCCAGCGCAGGACGCGCAGGATCAGCACATTCGCCGGCGGCTCGACTATGGGCTGGCGATTCTTGTGGAGTACGCCCATGCGCTCAAACAGGTTCGCGACAGTGGCGTGATTGATCACACGCAATTTGCCAATGGGATGTAAGGCACGGGCCTGAGCGTCCCGTTTCCGCTGCGGTTTCTTTTCGCCAGCCGGCCGATGGGCAGGATGCCTGGATGCGGTCCATCGTGGTGAAATGGGCCGACCGCGACATCGCGGCCAGCCCTAGTGGCGGCTGATTTAGAAGTGATAACCCATGGTGGCACTAAATACCCAGGGGTTGATTTCCACTGTGCCAATGTCGCCGCCATTGACGGCCGCATCGGTCTCGATGGAGATATAGCGCAGGTCGGCGCCAAACGACCAGACGTGTCCGAGCGCATAGGTCATGCCGACCATGCCGGCGAGTCCGATGCTGTCCTCCAGACTAAGGTCGGCACCGTCCACTTGCTCATCCATAAAGAAGGTGTAGTTAATGCCACCGCCGACATAAAGATCGAGCGCGCCCGGCACGCCAAAGTGGTAAAGGCCCGACACGGTCGGAGGCAAGTGCTTCGTCGAGGCGACTTCATCGCCACCCACCCGGATGTCATGTTCGAAGGGGAGTGCGCCCAGGACGTCGATGGACCACTTGGGTGTAAATGCGTAGCGCAGGTTCAAACTGAGATTGGAGCCGTCTCCAACCTGAATTGAGCCCGCGTCCGTGTTGCTCGCGGAACTCTGCGGTGCCACATGTGCGATGCCGGCACGTACTGACCACGGGGTTAGTTCGGCGGCTGCGTGACCCCCAAGCAGGGTCAGTGGTAACAGGGCTCCCAGACAAGCTAGGCGGTTCATTGTGTTCCTTCTCCTAATTTCAGCAACGTCGCGCCCGTGGCGCGGCGGGTGGCCGTGATTGAC
>JBDNBC010000301.1:0-18684 GCA_039768115.1 Oceanococcaceae bacterium | reverse complement strand
GCAGCGGGGCCAGCACCGCGGCCATGAACACCCCGGTGCGCAGGACTTTCCACGTCGCCGGGCCGTCGACACCGGCCCGCGCCCGCCAGGCACTGACACCGGCAATCAGGAAGGCCGAGGTCAAGAACGACGCCAGCAGCATGTGCGTGAAGCGATACGGGAACGAAGGGTTAAAGATCACCGCCCACCAGCTGTCGACCATCGCCCGCCCATCAACCATGGTGATACCGGCCGGCGTCTGCATCCACGAATTCAGCGCCAGAATCCAGAAGGCCGAAAGCGTGGTGCCGAAGGCCACCAGAAAGGTGCACCACAGATGCACCTTGTTGGAGACGCGGTTCTTGCCGAAGAGCATGACCCCAAGAAACGAGGCCTCCAGAAAGAAGGCGCTGAGCACCTCGTAGCCCAGCAGCGGCCCGGCCACGTTGCCAACCCTTTCCATGAAGCCCGGCCAGTTGGTGCCGAACTGGAAACTCATGGTGATGCCGCTGACCACGCCCATCGCAAAGGTCAGCGCAAAGATCTTGACCCAGAACTGGTAGGCGTATTCCCAGGCATGGTCGCCGGTCTGTGTGAAGCGCACGCGGAAGAACAGAAGAATCCACGCCAGACCAATGGTGATGGCCGGAAACAGAATGTGGAAGCTGATATTGGTCGCGAACTGGATGCGCGACAGCAGGACGGAATCGAAATCCATGAGTAACCCGGGTCAAGCAGCGCCGCATGAGCGGCACCGAGAACAATACGAAGGCAAAACGGATACTACAAGGGGTATGTGTCCTTATCGCCATCGCGGTGATTCACGATAGCCTCAGGCCTCGCGCAAAAGCTGTGCTGGCGGTGTCAACGTGGCCGGCTTGAGCATCCACCAGCCCAGCCCGCTGGCGGCAATGGCGGCGACCAGCGGCGGCCAGAGCAGGTCCGCCCAGGCCGGTTGCCAGGGCAGCTCGAACACCTGCGTAGCCAATATGCCGAGGCTGATCTGCGTCATGACCACCGCCCCGACACCAGCTAACGCGCCGAGCCCGGCAAATTCCCAGCAGGTCAGCGCCCGCAGGCGCGAACGGCTGATACCCAGCGCCCGCAGCACTGCCACCTGCTGGCGGCGGGCCGGCAGTTGCCCGAGCAGCATGCTGACCACCAGCAAGCCGCCGCTGACCAGGGTGAAACTGAACACGAATTGCAGCGCCGCCAGCGCGCGCCCGGTAATGCGGCGGATCTCGGCAATCAGTCGTTCGAGGTTGAGCACCGTCAGGTTCGGAAATTGCTGCATCAGTTCGCGATCCAGGCCGGCCTGGGCGTCGGGCTGGAAATAGCTGGTGATCCAGTTCGCGCCGGCGGCCGGCAGCGCGGCGGGCGGCACCAGCAGGAAGAAGTTGGGCTGCATGCTGTCCCAGTTGACCTTACGCACACTGGTGACCGTGTATTCGTACTCCGTGCCGGCCACGTCGAGTGTCAGCGTCGAGCCCAGCCGCAAATCCAGCCGCTCCACACCGTAATCGGTGATGGACATCTCGTAGCGCTCGGACCCAACCGGCCAGAACGCCCCCTCCAGCAGTTCGTTATCACCGGGCAAGGTCGCCGCTCTGGACAGGTTGAAGTCGCGATTGATCCAGCGCTGCGTTTCCGGGTCGTCGAAGTCGTCCGCCGTGACCGGCTGGCCATTCAGGCCGATCAGCCGGCCGCGCACCATCGGCACCAACCGGGCGTTGTCGATACCGCGCGCCGACAGAATGTCGGCCAGCGACTGCTGCTGCTCCGGCTGGATATTGATGATGAAGCGGTTCGGTGCATCCGGCGGCAACTGCGCCTGCCACGGCGCGATGATCTGCCGTTGCAGGCCGGTCAGGAGCAGCAGAATGCTCAGCCCCAGACCCAGCACACCAACCTGCAATGCCGCCATTGAGCCCTGCCGCTGCACCTGGCCCAGCGCCGTCAACGGCCCCGCCGTGGGCAACAGGCGCAGGATCAGCAGCGCGAGGCCGGCCATGACCAGGCCGCCGCCGAGCACCACACCTACGCTACCCAGCAGTACCCGGGCGTCGCTGTTCACGGCCAGGCCTACCAGCAGCAGCATCAACGCCGACCACAGCCCGCTCATCAGCAATTGCCGGCGCGCGGCATGGGTTTGCCTGAGCAAGCGGGCCGGTGGCGTGTCGGCGGCGCGCCACAGTTGCGGCAACTGCACCGCCGCAATACACAGGCTTGCCGCCGCCGCCAGGGCATGCGGGTAAAGCCCGGCATCAGGCAGTTGTAAACCGCGCTGCCAGAACACGACGGCACCGAGCACCCACTGCCCCAGAACGGCCAGACCCACGCCCAATGCAATCGCCAGCAATGCCTGCCATGCCCAGGGCCCGCCAAGCCGCCGCAGAATGTCACTGCGTTGAGCGCCAAGACTGCGCAGCACTGCGGTCTCGTAGGCCCAGGCCACGTAGCGGTAGCGTCCCAGCAGAAAGATGACCGCGGCCAACAGGACCAGGCTGCACAGCGTGGCCAGATCCAGCAGCGCACCGGCACGGTCGAGCGCGTTGCCAATTTCGGGGCGGATCTCACCGGGCTCGCTCAGGCGCACATCAGTTGCGGCCTCGGTCGCGGCGAACCGGGCCAGCGCCGCGGCCTCTCCGGCCAGGTACAGGTACCAGCGGGTACGCGCGCCCTCGGCGAGCAGACCGGAGTTATCAAGATCCGCGCGCGCGATCAGCACCTGTGGCGCGAGCGAGGCAAAGCCGGCATTGCCGCGCCCCGGAGCGTCCTCGATGACCTCCGCGATGCGCAGCGTTCGCGTGCCAATTTCCAGCATGTCGCCGGGTTGCGCCTGCAACGCGTCCAGTAGCGTCACCGCCACCCAGGCTTCGCCCGGTTGTGGGCGCGGGCTGTCCGCCACCGCATTCCGCAAGCGCACGGCGCCTCGCAAGGGCCACTGCTCATCCACCGCACGCAGGCCAATCAGCTCGGAGCGATCACCAACGAAGGCCAGCGTCGGCAGGCTGACCTCGATCGAAGTGGCCAGGCCCTCCCCGCGCGCCGCGGCCAGCAGCTCATCGGCGAAGGCGGATTTCTCGACCGCAACACGGTCACCGCCCAGGGTGGCGGCCGACTCATCGAGTAATAGCCGCGTGATCCGCTCGGACAGGGCGCCGGTGCTGGCCGCGACGGCGGTGGCCAGTACGAGGCAGGCCGCGGTCAGTGCGCGGGCATTCATGCGCTCAGCGCATCCACCGGAGAGGCCGTTCGCGGCGCGCGCGGCACCAGCTGCCCCTCGCGCAGATGCAACTGGCGCTCACAACGCTCGGCCAGAGCCGGATCATGGGTGACCAGCACCAGCGCCGTGCCGTTGTCGCGGTTGAGGTCAAACATCTGCGTGATGATGCGCTGGCCCGTATCGGCATCAAGATTGCCCGTGGGCTCGTCGGCGAGCACCAGCGCGGGCCGGTGCACGAACGCCCGGGCCAGCGCCACCCGCTGCTGCTCCCCGCCGGAGAGCTGCGCCGGACGATGCTTGAGCCGATGCCCGAGGCCGACCCGCTCCAGTTGCGCGCGTGCGGCCTCATCAGGCTTGAGCACACCGGCAATTTCGGCGGCGATCCGCACGTTATCGAGCGCGGTGGCCTGCGGCAGCAGGGCAAAGGACTGAAACACAAAGCCCAGCGTGGCCGCGCGTAAGGCCGCTCGTGCGTCTTCGTCCTGACCGCTGAGCGGCTGGCCGCCCAGGGCGATCTCGCCGGACGTCGGCTGGTCAAACCCCGCCAGCAGCGACAGCAAGGTGCTCTTGCCGCTGCCCGAGGGGCCCAGAATGGCGAGGGTTTCCCCGCGGCCGACGGTCAAATCCCCCCCCCGCAGGATGGAAACTCTTTCCGTACCATGGGTCAGAGTGTGATGCACAGCCGAGGCCGAAAGCACGATGTCACGTTGGTTCATAGTTGCGTTAGGACTGCTGATTGGAGCGGGGGTTCAGGCGCCGGCCGCGGCCAGCGCGCCCGCGGCGCATACCGTGCTGCTGCTGGGCGACTCGCTGAGCGCAGCCTATGGCATTTCCCGCGAGTCCGCCTGGCCGGCCCTGCTGGCCGAGCGGCTGGCCGAGCAATCGCCACCGTGGCGGCTGGTCAACGCCAGCATCAGCGGCGATACCAGTGCCGGCGGGCTGTCGCGCTTGCCGGACCTGGTCAATAAACACCGGCCCCGGCTGCTGATCCTCGAACTGGGAGCCAACGACGGCCTGCGCGGGCAATCGCTGGGCCAGCTTGAACGCAACCTGCAGGAGATGATGGACCTGGTGCAGGCTCAGGGCGGGCGAACACTGCTGATGGAAATGCGTATCCCCAGCAACTACGGCCCGCGTTACACCACGGCCTTTACCGATGTATTCAGCACGCTGGCGGACGACCGGCCCGATGTGACGCTGGTGCCATTTTTCCTGGCCGACATCGCGCTGGATCCGGGCTATTTCCTGCAGGATGGCATTCATCCCAATGCCAGAGCCCAGCCGCTTCTGTATGAGGCTGTTTGGCCCTACGTCGCCGCCGCCACGGGCCAACTCGCCACGGACTGAAGTGTCAGCCGCGCACCCACCGCCTTAGTTCGCGCCGTACTGCTCAGCCAGCTTTTCCGCCTTCTGGCACTCAGGGGTCTGGTCGACATCGTTGTCACCCATCAGCTGATCGCAGCTCAGCGCGGCCATGCTCTCCATGCAGGCTTGCGCCGGCTTGAACATTGGGTGGTTTTCGTTGCCTCCCGCCTCATTCTTGAAATTCTGCATCAGGTTGATCTGGTCGCAGGCACCGGCAAGCTGCTGTTCGATCATGCCGCGATATTCGGGCGGGATATTCGCCATTTCCGCCTCCATGTCGCTGCGCGCACAGGAGACCATGTGGTCGCAGGTCTTATTGAACGCGGCGAGGTAGTCCTCGTAATCGCTGGCGCCAGCGGCAGCCGACAGCGTCAGCCCGCCCGCGACCAGGACCGCGCACGATATAGAACGAATGAAAATCATGTGTCTCACTCCCTGACAAAATAAATTCAGACGCAAAACCAATAACAACCCATATTGGTTCGCACCGGCCCTCACCGGCACTCGTCTCATGATGCCTGAGGATCGGGCGCCGGAACATGCACCCGCCCCTCCATCAGCACCCGGGCCGAGCGCGACATGATGGCCTTGACCACCTGCCACTGGTCATCGACCTGCGTGGCTGCCGCGCCCACCCGCAAGGTGCCCGACGGGTGGCCAAAGCGCACCGCCTCACGGGCGCCGCCGCCGGCCGCCCGATTCACCAGCGTGCCGGGGATGGCCGCGGCGGTGCCAATGGCGACGGCGGCCGTGCCCATCATCGCGTGGTGCAACTGACCCATCGACAAGGCGCGGACGTTCAGGTCGATGTCCGCCGCGGCAATGGCCTTGCCGCTGGACGACACGTAATCCGCCGGCGGCGCGACAAACGCCACCTTGGGCGTGTGGGCCCGTTGGGCGGCCTCGGCGACATCGGCAATCAAGCCCATCGCCAACGCCCCGTGCGCGCGGATGGCCTCGAAACGGGCCAGCGCGTCCTTGTCACTGTTAATGGCCGGTTGCAGCTCGGTGCCGGTGTAGCCGATGTCCGCGGCATTAACGAACACCGTCGGGATGCCCGCGTTGATCAGCGTGGCCTGCAAGGCACCCACGCCCGGCACCTGTAACTCATCGACCAGATTCCCGGTGGGAAACATCGCACCCGCGCCGTCCGCCGGGTCCATGAACTCGATCACAACCTCGGCGGCCGGGAAGGTCACGCCGTCCAGCTCGAAATCCCCCGTTTCCTGCACCGCGCCGTTGGTCATCGGCACGTGGGCAACGATCGTCTTGCCGATGTTTTGCTGCCAGATGCGCACGGTGCAAATACCGTTAGCCGGCACCTGCGCCGGATCCACCAGGCCCTTGCGGATGGCGAAGGCCCCGACGGCGGCGGTGAGGTTGCCGCAGTTGCCGCTCCAGTCCACAAAGGGCTTGTCGATGGCGACCTGGCCGAAGAGGTAGTTCACATCATGATCCGGGCGGTCGCTGGCCGAAAGGATCACCGTCTTCGACGTGCTCGAGGTCGCACCGCCCATGCCGTCGATCTGCTTGCCATAGGGGTCGGGGCTGCCGATAACCCGCAACAGCAGCGCATCACGCGCCGGGCCCGGCGTCTGTGCTGCCGCCGGCAGGTCCGCCAGCGCGAAAAACACGCCTTTGGACGTACCGCCACGCATGTAGGTGGCGGGGATGGTGATTTGGGGGGCGAAGTGTGTCATCCGCTCAGGCCGCCTGCGATTCCAGAAAATCCTGGGCAAAGCGCTGCAGAACGCCGCCAGCGGAATATATCGACACCTCCTCGGCGGTATCCAGCCGACAGATGACCGGCGTGTCGATGGTCTCGCCATTGGCCCGCCGGATCACGAGTGTCAGCGTCGTGCCGGCCGCGGGCTCACCGATGACATCGAAGGTTTCCGTGCCGTCGATGCCCAGCGTGTCGCGCGTGGTACCGTCGGGGAACTGCAGCGGCAACACGCCCATGCCGATCAGGTTGGTCCGGTGGATGCGCTCGAAGCCTTCGGCCACGATCGCTTCGACACCGGCCAGGCGCACGCCTTTGGCAGCCCAGTCCCGCGAGCTGCCCTGGCCGTAATCAGCGCCGGCAATGATGCACAGCGGCTGCTTGCGCTCGAGGTAGGTCTCGATGGCTTCCCACATGCGCATGACCTGCCCTTCCGGCTCGACGCGGGCCAGCGAGCCCTGGCGAATTTCGCCCTGCTCGTCGCGCACCATTTCGTTGTACAGCTTGGGGTTGGCGAAGGTCGCGCGCTGGGCGGTCAGGTGGTCGCCGCGGTGCGTGGCGTAGGAGTTGAAGTCTTCCTCCGGCAGGCCCATCTTGTGCAGATACTCACCCGCCGCACTGTCCATCATGATCGCGTTCGATGGCGACAGGTGGTCGGTGGTGATGTTGTCGCCCAGCACCGCCAGCGGGCGCATGCCCTTGAGCGGATTCTTGGTGGCCATCGCCCCTTCCCAGTACGGCGGACGGCGGATGTAGGTGCTCTTCGGACGCCAGTCGTAGAGCGGCGACAGGCCGTCATCCTCGACGATCTCGAAGGTGAACATCGGATCGTAGACCTGGCGGAACATCTCCGGCCGCACGCAATTGGCGACCATCGCATCGATTTCCTCGTCGGTCGGCCACAGATCCTTCAGCGTGATCGGGTTGCCGTCGGCGTCATGGCCCAGCGCGTCCTTTTCGATGTCGAAACGTACGGTCCCGGCGATAGCGTAGGCCACGACCAGCGGCGGCGAGGCCAGAAAGGCCTGCTTGGCGTAGGGGTGAATGCGGCCGTCGAAGTTACGGTTGCCCGAGAGCACGGCCACGGCGTAGAGGTCGCGGTCGATGACTTCCTTCTGAATGACGGGATCGAGCGCACCGGACATGCCGTTGCAGGTAGTGCAGGCAAAGGCAACGATGCCAAAACCCAGCGTGTTCAGCTCGGCCTGCAGGCCCGCATCCTCCATATAGAGCTGCACGGCCTTGGAGCCCGGCGCGAAGCTGGATTTGACCCACGGCTTGCGGGTCAGGCCCAGCGCATTGGCCTTCTTGGCCAGCAGGCCGGCGGCCACCACGTTGCGCGGGTTGGAGGTATTGGTACAGCTGGTGATGGCGGCGATGATGACCGCGCCGTCGGGCATTTCGCCTTCGTTGTCTTCCCACGCACCGGCAATGCCGCGCTCGGTCAGGGCGTTGGTGGGCAGCCCGCGATGCGGATTGGAAGGACCCGCCATGGTCCGGCCCACACTCGACAGATCGAAGCTCAACACGCGCTCGAACTGTGCATTGGCGACATCATCAGCCCACAGGCCGGCGGTCTTGGCGTAGGTCTCCACCAACTTCACCTGGGACTCTTCACGGCCGGTGATGCGCAGGTAATCCAGCGTCATGTCGTCGATGGAGAACATCGCCGCCGTGGCGCCGTATTCCGGCGTCATGTTGGAGATCGTTGCGCGGTCGCCCAGCGTCAGCTTGCGCGCGCCGTCACCGAAGAACTCGAGGTAGGCGCCGACCACGCGCTCACGGCGCAGGAATTCGGTCAGGGCCAGCACGATGTCGGTGGCGGTAATGCCCGGCTGGCGCTGGCCGGTCAGCTCGACGCCGATGATGTCGGGCAGGCGCATCCACGACGCGCGGCCGAGCATCACGCTCTCGGCTTCGAGCCCGCCCACCCCGATGGCGATGACGCCCAGCGCATCGACATGCGGGGTGTGCGAGTCGGTGCCAACGCAGGTATCCGGGTAGGCCACCCCGTCGGCGGTCATGACCACCGGCGACATTTTCTCGAGGTTGATCTGGTGCATGATCCCGTTGCCTGGCGGCACCACATCAATGTTTTTGAAAGCTTTTTTTGTCCAGTTGATGAAGTGGAAACGGTCTTCGTTGCGGCGGTCCTCGATGGCGCGGTTCTTCTCGAAGGCATCCTCTTCGAAGCCGGCATGCTCGACCGCCAGCGAGTGGTCGACGATCAGCTGCGTCGGCACCACCGGGTTGACCTGCGCCGGGTCGCCGCCCTTGTCGGCAATCGCGTCGCGCAGGCCCGCCAGATCGACCAGCGCCGTCTGGCCAAGGATGTCGTGGCAAACCACGCGGGCCGGATACCAGGGGAAATCGAGATCGCGCTTGCGCTCGATGATCTGCGTCAGACAATCGGTTAGCAACGCCGGGTCACAGCGCCGTACCAGGTTTTCCGCCAGCACCCGGGAGGTGTACGGCAGCCCGTCATAGGTGCCGGGCTGGATCGCCTCGACCGCGGCCCGGGTGTCGAAATAATCAAGGTCGGTGCCGGGCAGCGGCTTGCGGAATTCGGTGTTGATGCGCACAGTCATTCGGGGGGCGATTCAGGGCTATGAAGAAGGGTAAATTGTCGCACCCCGCAAGGGTGTTTCCCAAATCTTTATTGAATCAACAACATGCGACGCCCTGCCGACCGCGTGAGCCCGCAACAACTAGTAGCGGTAACTGAGCGCCAGGGTCAGGATGGTGAAATCGACCAGACCCGGGTTGGCCACGGGGACCGAGCGCAGCGCATAGCGGGCATCGCTGTCATAGCGCTCAACACCTACGCCCATCTGCCAGTGCCGGCCCAGATAATCGAGATGCAGACGACCGCTCACCGCGCCATACGGGCTGAGCCGATAATCGCTGGAGTAAAACCCATCGACGCGCTCCTCCGGGAAGAACGCGGCATAGAAATCAGCCCGGCTCTGCTGATACCAGCGCAGCGTGGCCCCGACCCGCCAGACTTCGGCAACCCGGCTTAGCGTGCCCAGCTCGACCGTATCCGACACGATGCCCCAGTCATCGCGGAAATGCCGCAAATCCATGCGCAGGCGGGAGGCCCAGGCCGGCACCGCGTAGCGCAGGCGCAAGCCCAGTGCGTACTGGCTGCGGCTGTCAGGACGGGCATCGTTGCGCGTACGCCCATCCACCTGCACCAGCTTGTACGGGTCAGACAGGTAGCCCGTGTCCAGCGCATAGGACAGGCTGAGATTGAGCACCGTACGCGGGCCGAGAATCTCGCTGACCCCGCCGTAAATGGTGGCCGTGCGCTTGGGCTCGCTGGTGACGCGGTCGGGGAAACGCTCGGAGCCGCCATCGGTCGGGCGGATGCGGTCAAATGACACACCGCCGCCCAGCGACAGCGTGCTGTGATTCTGGTCCACGTCCCACTGCTTTTCGACACCGGCAGAGACCGCGTCGTAATCGTCTTCTTTGGATACACCGGCCGCCACACCGAGGCGCTCGCCCTGCTGGCGATCGCGCCAGGCCTTACCGTACAGCGCGTACCGTTCTTCCTGAATGGTCGCCCCGGACATGACCTGGACCGGGTCGTTGTCGGCGTTCGGCACGACAAACCACGGCGATGCCCCCGACAGGGTCTCGATCATGACGTCACTGTCGAGCTGCCACTCATCGTTCAGCGGTGATTGCGAACTGAGCTGGTGCGTCTGGATTTCGTAGCGCTCGCTGCCGCGCGGGCTGAGGGCATCCGCCGCGGATAAATCATCCTCCACGTAGTAGCTGAAGCGATAGCCCAGCTCCGGCTCCGCAGCGCCGGCATAGCCGGGCAATGCCGCAGCCGCCGCAGTCAATGCCGCCAGCGGCGACGGTTTGGACGCAGTCGCCATCAGTTGCAACCGCAGCCGCCACCGCCCAGCGTGGGGCTCAGGGATGCGGCCTCCTTGCTGGTATAGGTGTGCTCACGAATGGCGGCCTCATCGACCAGGCCCGCTTCCCACTGCATGTCCGGATGCGCCAGCTCGCCGCGCTCCCAGGGCTGTACCGGTGTGATCGTGCAGCCCGAGAGCATTGCAATCAGCACCACACCCAGCGGGCCCCGGCACCCCGTACCCGAACGTTGATTGATGATCCCTGACATGTCGTCCCCCGCCTGTTGCGTTGCGTGTTGCTGCCCTCGTCGACCGGCGAACCGTCAGGCCGCGGATTCCGCCTGCGACGGTGGCGTCCGCGCCAGGGGTGCCGCATCCAGATAAGGCTCGAGGTAACGCCGCATGGCCTCCACCGCCGAATCCTTGTAGCTCTCGCGAATCTCGCCGTGCTCAAAGAACGAGCGCCGGAAGCAGGCCATCCCAATATCAATTGCGAGCACGAAAATGTCGGGGTCCGCGGGGAGCGGGCGCGCTGGCGACGCGTGATGCTGCTCCCAGACGCGCCGGGTCAGGGCTCCCAGCCGCCCGAGCAGGGCCTCCAGCGAGCGATAGCTGCTATCCGACAACGCGCCCCCGAGCAGCAACATGCGCGCGGCCGGGTGGGCATTGTGATAGCGCATGGCCTGGCTCAGTGCCCAGTCGATGGCCTTCCACCAGCCCTGCCCTTCGAGCTCCGAGGCGTTCTCGACATACAGGGTTTCCATCTGGCTCAGGTGCCGCTGCACAATCTCGTTGAGCAGGGCGTACGGGGTCGGGAAATAGGCGTAGACGCTGCCCCGCGTCATCTGCAGCCGCTCGGCGACAACAGGGATCGAAAAGCCGGTCAGGCCCTGCTCCTCGAGCACCCGTTCGGCTTCGGACATCACCGCCTCGAAGCGCTGCCGGGCCCGCTGCTGTCGCGGCACCTTGGCTACGGCCTGAGGATCCATCTGGAGGGGGCTTTCGCTGGTCATGGCGCCGAGTGTAGCGGCATTGCGCAGAGCTGACTAATGTCAGCTCTGCGCCGCCGTATCCATCCGCGACGCCTGATTGCGCCGGGTATCGCTAGAAGACGATATCACCCTCGGGCGGCGCGGGCCGCAGGATTGGTGCATCCGGCATGCGCAAGCCCTCATCGCGAATGCGCGCGGCCGATTGCTCGGTCTGCTTCCAGGTCCGCAAGTAGCGCTCCGCGGCATTGAAGATGGCCATCATGTCGTCCGGCGTGCCCTCGATAGCGATCTCCTGCAGCCAGTCGGTGACCATGCCGCCATGGGCCGTCCCGTCGACATCCTGATGCCAGCGGCGCGCGATATTGCCGTCGGCATCACGGCTGACGGGCTGGTCGAAAATCACTGGCTGGATGTCGGCGAACGCCGGCAACGCATCCCAGACACCGCCCTGATAGAAGGCGAAGGGGTACTGAATGGCATCCTCGCCTGCGATATCTCCGCGCGGCCCGCTCTGCCCCGACAAACCGTTGGTGTCAGTGCCATAGCCAAAGCCAAACAGGGCCGCGTCCGGAACCGAATCGCCGTCCATCGCCTCGGTGTGGATCGCCAGGGTTTCCGCAAGATCATTGCGGAACCCGCGACTGCTGCCGTTACTCGGGTACAGAAAACCACCCCCGGCCAGCACGCGCCGGGCCTGGTCCACCGTAGTACCGCCAAAGGTGCCGTGGGTGGACACCAGCGGATAGACGATGTCCTGGGCTTCGGCCAGCTCCAGGGTCTGCGTCTTCATGCCCATTTCCATGTGGTCGAAGTCGAAGATGAAGCCGAATTCCATCAACTTACCAAAGGTGTACAGGCCGGCCGGCGTCATCCAGCGCGCGTTGCACTGGTTGGCGGCCGGGTAACAGTACAGCGGCCCACCACCGGTTCCGGACAGGTTCAGCGGAGGGCAACCCAGTGGCAATGGCGCCGTCAATGCGGCCGCACCGCCCGCATTGCCCCACAGGTAGCCGGAGAAATTCTCGGTTTCACCTTCCAGCGGGCAGTTGTAGGTGTTCCAGAACTCGCCGGTCGGTGTTTCGGTTTGGGGCAGTGATGCCAGGAAGGTCTGCACCGTATTCGGGTCCAGGCTGGTCAGCACCGATGCCAGCAACTGCAACTGCTGGCCGGGAATACCGCCGGAGTTTTCGCGGTTGCCCAGGTTGAGGATCGCCATGTCGAAAATGCCGTTACCCCCGAACGCATTATCGAATTCGTGGATCGTGATGATCTGCCGCACGCCCCAGTCCCAGGCGCGCTGCATCTGAGTCAGAATCGAATTCGGCTGGCCTTCTTCCGTCGTGCACGTATACCCGTTTTCCGGGAAGCCAGAGCCGTCCTCCTCGAACGGCGCCTGCGTGCGCAGCGGGCTGTAGGTAAGCTGGCAATTAAACAGGTTGGAGATCTCGATCCCCAGAATCACGGCCATATTGCCGTCCTCGATGACAGCACGGGCCTCGTCCGCCGAATGCACGACCTGGAAGAACCCCTTGCCGGGGCCGCCATACTGGGCATCGATGTAGTTTTCCATTTGGTACATCGTGCCGGCCTGCCGCCCGGCATTGTTCATCGGGTCGCAGTCGTAATCCAGACCCGCAGCCTGGCTGACATTGCGTTCGATCTCACACAGAGTCTGGTTGTCAACAAGGTCATTCACGACCACGCGCAGCCCACCAGCCCAGGCCCGCTCCAACCATTTCCAGTACAGCGCATCGTGGGTCAGGCTGTTGCGCTCGGGCCACTCGGTAAAGGTGGGCCAACCGTCGGTCGCGTGCCCGTCCGTATCGCCACCAAAAGCGGTTCCGAGAAAATCCAGAATGCCCTGCGGGCCGTGCAACACCTGACAGTTACCCAGCGCCTGCTCAATGCCATAGGGATGGAAGGGCCGGCCCCACTGGACCCCGCCGAGAAATTCGGTGGCACTGATATGAATGTGCGCATCGGCATGGCCGAGCACGCTGCCGTCGGCCTGCGTGCCGGAAAACGGCGTACCAGTGAAATCGCTGGAGGCCTCGGGGAAGTCAGCACACCCGGTGTGCGGCACCAGCGCAAACTGCGCAGCGGGTTCATCGGCCGCGGCGGCGACCGTCAGCACCCCGCCCTCGCCAGTGGCGAGCAGCGCGCCGGAGGCCCGGCTCGCGAGACTGAAGGTGTCGGCCTCGAGCAATGGATCGGCGAAGGTCGACCACCGCTCCACCTGCTCCGGCGTGGGCTCGGTGTGGTACACCGGCGTTTCCGGGTATTCGGTCATGTCGCCCCGGGCGCGCACCACGAACTCCGCGGCCGGATTCGCCGCAAGACGGTCCACGCGACCGGGCGCCGCGTCGAGCTGCAACAACTGCCCTTCGGTGTCATGCAGCAGATAGCTGCCCAGCGCCGTTGGCTTGAAATACAAGGGCTCGGCGTCAGCCAGGCTCGCTGCCGTGGCCGCGAAGGTATTCCCGTCGCGTGCCACGAAAGGCCCCTCGGTGCCGGCCTGCAGGGCCCAGCACGCATTGGCCATCGCATAACGGGTTTTGGCGCCGGCGGTTGGCGTCGACACATCGGGATCCGGCATCTCCGGTAGTTGTCCCTGTGAGCTGCTACCACCACAGGCGGTGAGGCCCGCACCCAATGTCAGTGTCAGGGCGGCCGTGAAAAGATGTCGGTTCATTATTGATTCGTCTCCAGTTCTTGGAATCAGGTTAACAGCCCGGACACCACCGGCAAGCGGCAATATTCAGTAGCCTGCCGGTTGATCGCCCTGAAACCCGATGCCTCCATGCTTCGCTATCTGCCCATCGTGCTCTCCGTGGCCTGTGTATCAGCGTTGTTGATGCTCTACGGACAAATGCAGCCGGTGAGGCCCGCGGCCGATGCCCCCGCGCAGACCCATCAGCTGCTGTTGCGCCTGCGCGATGGCGAGCGCATTGCGGGCCCGGCGGCGATTGAGACTACCGTGGGTGACACGCTGGAGCTTGATATCGTCAGCGATCAGGCCCTGACCCTTCACCTGCATGGCTATGACCGCCTGCTCCCCGTACAGCCAGACGCCCCCGGCCGCCTGGTCGTCGCGCTCGAGCACAGCGGCCGCTTCGGGCTGGAGCGTCATGGTGACAATGATCTGCACAGCAGCCTGATGGTCATTACGGTCTATCCGCGATGAGCGGAAGATTGACGATCGGCGGCCCGATGGCCATTGCGCTTTACGTCGGCGCCGGTCTCGGGGGCGCGTTCTGCACTTCCCCCGCGGCCGCCCATTCCTTCGGCCCGGTGTACACCCTGCCGCTGCCGTTCTGGATGTACGCCTGGGGCGCGGCGGCAACGGTGTTGCTGTCGTTTGTGCTGGCCGGCTTGCTGCTGCGACCGGGGGCCTCGTCTGGCATGGACCGGATTGTGGAGGGATGGCGACTGCCCTGGCCGCGACGGGGTAGGCCGCGTTTCGATACTTTCCACGACACGGATCGCGCCGCTGCGACATCCCCGCCCGGCCGGTCTACGGGCGCCATCATCGCTCTGCGCTGCGCTCGCATCGTCGGGGTGCTGCTGCTGGCACTGTGCGTCGGCGCCGGGTTCGTCGGCACCCCCTACAGCCCTGCCAACATCAGCATGACCTTGTTCTGGGTGCTGTTTGTCGTCGGCGTGTTTTATCTGGTGGCGCTGCTGGGGGACGGCTATGCACCAGTCAACCCCTGGCATACGCTGGGCCGGCTCGCCGAACGCATGCTGCGCCCGCACCGACCCGGGCCCGTCGCATCCACCGCCACGGTGCCCGCCACCGGCAACGAATGGCCGGCCGTCTTCCTGCTGCTGCTGTTCGTCGGCTGGGAGCTGTTCGGCCGCGTCAATCCGCCAAAGCTTGCCACCGGGCTCAGCCTGTACAGCGTTCTGCTCGTAGCCGGCAGCGTCATTTTCGGCACCCGCGTCTGGATTCAGCGCGCGGAGATCTTCGGGCGCATCTGCCACCTGCTCGGCAGCCAGTCCCTGCTGGTGCGCCGGCCGCACGGCTGGTACCTGCGACCGCCCATGCTCGGCGCCGAGCAGTTGCCACGCCCCAGCCTGGCCCTGACCCTCTTCCTGCTCGCCTGGCTGGCCACCACGGCCTTTGATGGCCTGCATCAGACCGTCCTCTACCACCGCTGGTATTTCACCGATGCGCATCGCCTGCTATTGCATACGTGGTCGGGTGAGGGCCTACGGGCGGCCTACCCGTGGATGCAGCAGCATCTGATCTACTGGCATCTTCTAGGCCTCACCCTGATGCCGCTGCTCTATGCCGCGGTCTACGCCACCTGTCTCGGCGTTGGCCGCTGGCTGGCCGGTGGCGGACCGGGCGTCGTGGAGCAGATGCGCACGCTGGCCCCGTCGCTGATTCCCATTGCGCTGGTGTATCACGCCGCCCATTACGCCCCGTTGCTGCAAACCCAGGGCGTGAAGATCATAGCGCTGATCTCCGACCCCTTCGGCTGGGGCTGGAACCTGTTCGGCACCGCCCGCTGGATGCAACGCACCATCATTCCCGATGTCAGCGACGTCTGGCGCATGCAACTCACCCTGATCATCGTCGGCCACGTCGCCGGGGTCATCGTGGCCCACCGGCTGGCGCTGCGCCTGTACGGCCGCAGCCGCGGAGCGCTGCTCAACCAGTTGCCGATGCTGGTGTGGATGATCGGCCTGACGGTGTTCGGGCTGTGGGTGCTGTCGTTACCTACCGTGAATACGCGCTAAGCATTGGCTTGCTCGCCGGCCTCGTCAGAGCCCCATGTAGCGGCCTGGGCGGTGATTCCACGCGAGCACCGCCCCCATGACGGCGGCACCAAAAATGGAATACAGCAGCGTCCGGAAATCCAGCACCAACACCGACGCCGCCAGGATGCCGATATCCAGGCCCATCTGCACGGCGCCGGCGCGAATCCCGTGCCGTTGCTGCATGTACACGGCCAGAATATTGGCGCCGCCGACGCTGGCACCGTGGCGCACGAAAGCCAGGGCCCCCATACCGATCATCAATCCGCCACCCAGCGCGGAGTACGCAGGGTGCACGGCGCCCAGCTCCAGCCAGATGGGCAGCAGATGAATCAACAGGCCGATGAAAACGACGGCGACCACGGATTTCAGCGCGAACACCCAGCCCATCCGCCACCAGGCCAGGGCAAAAAACGGCAGGTTGGCCAGCACGAACATCAGGCCTACCGGCCCGCCTGACAGGTAATGCAGCAAAAAGGCCAGGCCCGCCGTACCTCCGGTCATCAGACCGTTCGCGGTGAGCAGGATCACGCCCAGGGCGACGAGGTTGGCGCCGATGACAAAGCCCTGGATGTCATCCAGCCAACTGTGCGGCGCCGGCGTGATGGGCGGGGTTGACGTTGTCATGTGCGGCTCGGGGCCAAATCTGGAAAGCCCCGGGCATTCAAAATCTGCGCCAAGGTGGGCGACGCGATGAATCAGACTGACACCGGCAGGCCTACCAGCGAATATCGTGCTCACCGGCCGGCAATGGGAAATCGACATCCGCGCCGGTGCGCGCCACCGGCTCGCCATTGATCTGCAGGCGCACGCCTCCGGGCAGATTCCGCAGGCGCAGCCGCACCGGACCGTCGGTTGTCACCACGCCCTGCATCGGCTGGTCGCCGTCCAGCCCCATGCCCTGGGTATCCAGGGTCGCGCTGCGCAGCCCGGTCAGCGTGACGCGGAAGCCGTTGCTTTGCGGGGCGTCGCCCACCACCTGATGATCGAGGCCCACCCGAGCAAACGGCGTACTGTGCGCGCCGACGGACAGCACCGGCGTCGCCAGTGCGGGCTCCTCGGGGCGAAACTCGACGGTCAGCGGTATGGGCAGGGTCATGTCGCCCGGCAAGGCGAAACTCTCCGCGTCGATCATGCCGAACTGGCGTGGATCGTCAGGGTTGGGCTCGCGGACGCGCAAATCATCCACCCACCAGGCGCCATCGGGGTTGAAATCGAATTCCACCTCGCGGGCGTTGATCGTGTTCAGCGCCTGAATTAGCGCGGGCACCCGCTTGTAAGTGATCTGCCGCGGCTGCTCAGGGGTGCGGAAGCGATGCAGATACGCCGCGCCATCCGCCCACTCATCGACGATGGCCTGGGTGAAATGCTCGTAGCCCAGAAAGGTGGTCATGTCGAAGCGATATCCCAGCTCGAGCAGACGCAAGCCCATACGCGTAGCCCCCGGGGTCAGGGCCAGCTCGTCGTTGCTGCCGTGATGGATCACCAGCGGAAAATGCCGGGCGTTTTCCAGCAACCGGAACATCAACTGGGCATCGGCATCGCCGCCATTGGCTTCAATAAAACAGGGATTCTCCGCATCGCCTACGCCGGGGATGTTTCCACCCGGCAACTGGCAAGTGAAGTCATCCGGTCCGAGACCTGTCCAGGCCCCTTGAGTGACGGCCCCGGAAGTGGAATAGCCCGCGGCGAACATGTCTGGGTACAACAAGCCGAACAGATAGGTGCCAAAGCCCCCCATCGAATAACCGGACAGGTAGCGGCGCCGGGGATCAAGAAACGGCAGCAGGCCCTCCACATCGGCCAGTACCTCGAACACATCCTGGTGCGCCTGGGTGACATACCAGGTGGAGGTGCCGCGTCCGCGCGGGGTCACCACCACATGGCCCGGGTCCTCACCGAGCTGCTGAATCAGCCGGGGCGTCCAAGCCGCGCCCGAATGCGCCTTGCCGCCACGGTAGTGCAGCCAGATATCCAGCGGGACGCCGTCATCGTCACGCGCCAGCCGGCCCGGCAGATACAGGCCATAGGGTTGCAACCGACCGTTTTCGCCGTCTTCACGACTGATGTTTTCGCCCGAGAGAAACTGCCGCTCGTGGTAACCGGCGCTGTAGCCGATGCGTTCACCGCGGCCACTCCGCAGCGCCTCCACATCCAGCGGATATCCGAAACCATCCACCGTGCCGGCACCCAGCGCCAGCGCCTGCTGCTGCTCGCCGTAGATGGTGACGGGTTCGCTGTCGCGATACATGACATTGGCTGGTAATACGCCATTCTCGTTATTGGCCAGCGACACGACTCCCACCGTCGTTCCCGGGGGGAACAGCCGTGGCGGCAGGCGGGCTTCCAGCGCATTGTCCCAGCCGTCGGCACGCACGGCACTGCGGCTGTCGGTCAGGCGTGTTTCCGCGCCCGTGGTCATGTCGCGTAGCAGCACATCACGGCCGGTCAGCAACAGCGCCTGATCAAAGCGCTGGCTGGTCAAGCCACTGCCAAACCCGACGTCACCGCCACCGCCCTCAACGGTGTCGAGCAGCACCAGCAGTTGCGCCCGGTCCGAGTCGGTCAGGGTTGTCCAGCGGGCCAGCAGATAGACCGCATCGTCAGCCGCGGCCCAGCGCACCTCGAACAGGTCGGCCTCGTCCGCCAGCCCCACGCTGGTACCGAGTCTTCGGCGGTCTCAGAGCCGCCGGTCGTGTCATCACTGTGTGGCATATCACCAATCATTGGGTTGCGTCATTCACTTCATAAGGGTTGGAAATG
>JBDNBC010000300.1:0-8327 GCA_039768115.1 Oceanococcaceae bacterium | reverse complement strand
GGTGCGGTTGCGGACCTCGCACAGGCACTCCAGCGCCGCGGTGAGCCATGGCGACGCATGCGCCCGCCAGTAGCAGCGGCCGCCGTTCCCCTGATATAGCGCTGCCGCTTCAGCCGATGCCGGTGTGCGCACAATCAGGGTCCGCGGACGGCTCTCTCCCGGGCCCTGCGCGCGCCATACCCAGCGCGGCTCTACGAAGCGCGCCTGCACGGCCTGCGGATACGAGTCCAGGCTCACGGTACGGCCCGCTCGCGCAGCACCCGGACCGCCTCGATGATGATGTCCACGGCGCGTGTCACTTCAGCGTCGTCCGTCGAGTGACCAAAGGACAGGCGCAGTGACGCGTTGGCCAGATCGTCACTGTGGCCAAGGGCGCGCAGTACGTAGGAGCTCTCCGCCTGCGCCGATGAGCACGCGCTGCCGCTGGACAGACAAACCTCGCCCAGCAGCGCGCGTAGCGCATCGCCATGCACGCCGGGGACGCTGATGTTGAGAATGTGCGGGCTGCTGTGCGTCGCGGTGCCATTGCGTATCAGCCCGGCGATGCCGCCCGTCAGCCGCTGCCACGTCGCCTCCCGCAGGGAGGCCAGACGCGCCATGGCGGTTTCCCGCTCGGCACAGGCCGCTTCGGCTGCGGCGACAAAAGCGAGGATATTCATGCTGGCGAGCGTGCCCGAGCGCAGGCCCCGCTCCTGACCGCCGCCAAACTGCAGTGGCTCTACCCCGACCCGCGGCCGCGAACGCAGGTACAGCGCACCAATGCCCGTCGGCCCACCGAGCTTGTGCGCGGACAGACTCATCGACCCCACCCCGGGATCGACGGTGAGCGGCACCTTGCCCAGGGCCTGGGCCGCGTCCACATGCAATGGCACACCGTGCTCAGCACAAACGCCGGCGATGGCCGCGACATCCTGGCATTGCCCGGTTTCGTTGTTGACCGCCATCGCACAGGCCAGGATCGTCTCACCCGTGAGGCGCGCAGCAAAATCGTCGGCGGTGCAGATGCCGTAAGCGCCGTGCGCCGGGTCGAGCCACTGCACCTGACGCCCCTGCCCGGCCAAATGCCGCACCGGGTCGATCACCGCCTTATGCTCGGTACGCGGCACCACCAAACCCCGCCCGAGGCTGGCGGCGAAGCGGGCGCGACCGAGAATGGCCAGGTTGTTGGCTTCCGTCGCACCCGAGGTCCAAAGAATGTCCGCAGGCTCGGCACCTAATAATGCGGCGAGGCGCTCGCGGGCCTCTTCGATGCGCCGCGCCATCGCCCGGCCGGCTGCGTGCTGGGATGCCGGGTTGGCAAACGGCCCGTCGGCGGCGGCAAATTCCGCCAGGACCGCCCGCGCCTCCGGGCGCAACGGCGTGGTCGCGGCATGATCAAGATAAATCACCCGCCCATGACCCCGGCAAAGCGCCCGGCGCCGCCGCCGCCGGTAATACTCAATAACGCAGCCAGCAACGCCGCGACGTCTCCCTCCTGGGTGGTATGACCCAAGCTCAGGCGCACCGCACCCAGTGCGGTCTGCATCGGCACCTCCATGGCGCGCAGAACATGCGATGGCACATCACTGCCGCTATGGCAGGCCGAGCCGCTGGCCAGGGCCAGCCCGTCGCGGTCGAGGGCCATCAGCAAGGCCTCGGAGTGCCAGCCGGGCACCGCGAAAAAACTGGTATTGGGCAAGCGCAGGGCCTGCTGGCCGAACACCTGCGCGCCCGGACATTGCGCCAGCAATGCCCGTTCGAATTGATCACGCATTTGCCCCAGTCGCCGGGCCTCCGCGGCGCCCGTCGCCGCGAGCTGCGCGCAGGCAGCACCAAAGCCGACAATGCCCGGCACGTTCAATGTGCCGGCGTGCCGGCGACCCTCGTGTTGGCCACCGCGCAGCAGCGGCTCAATCGCCGTGCCTTCACGCAAGATCAGCGCGCCGACACCCAGCGGCCCGCCAAGCTTGTGCGCCGACAAACTCAGGGCCACACACCCGCTGCCGGCGAAATCCAGCGGGACGCGACCCAGGGCTTGTGCGGCGTCGCTATGTAACACGCTGCCATGCTCGGATACGACTGCTGCGAGGGCCGTGATGTCGTTGCACACACCGGTTTCATTGTTGGCCCACATCAGGCTCACCAGGCCCGGCGGCTGATCCTCGAGCTGCTGCGCGAGTGCGGCAGGGCTGATCACGCCATTCGCGTCCGGTCGGATCAGGCGTAGTCCGGGCACGGCCTGAAGGACGGCATCGTGTTCCGCCGCGCCCACGTAACGTGGCGCACCCGATCTGAGCCCGCGCAGCGCCCAGTTGTCCGCTTCGGTGGCACCGCTAGTAAAAATCACCTCGTCGGGCCGGCACCCCGCGAGCGCGGCGATCTGCGCGCGGGCCTCGTCCACGGCATGCCGCGCCAGACGACCGGCGCGATGCACACTCTGTGCGTTGCCATGCTGCGCGGTCATCCATGGCTGCATCGCCAGAAAGGCCTCCGGACGCAGCGGCGAGCTCGCGTTGTGGTCGAGGTAAATCATGGCTCGGAGCGTTGTCCAGGCCGGTCTGTTGCAGCGGAATCCGCATTGGTATCCAGCGCGCGGGCCTGAAGTGACGGCAGCTCGTCGTGCTGCGGAAGATCCGCCTCAGACAAGGCCTCGTCATGACCGAGCTGCCGGATCGCCTCGCGCAGCCGCGCAATGCACTCATCCTGTGCATGAATGTGCTCGAGCATGGCATTGATGGTGGTGGCCACCGGGTCGGTCATGTCCTTGCTGACGCCATAGGCGTCGAACCCCAGCCGGGCCGCCATCGCCGCGCTTTTTTCCGACGGACGCACGGTGCGCTCCGCACGCCGGGCGGGCACACCGATGACTGTCTCTCCGGCCGCCACCGCGCGCGTGACGACCGCGTTGGAGCCGACTCTGGCGTTGGTGCCGACGACAAAAGGGCCGAGAACTTTGGCGCCAGCACCGACCACCACACCCGATTCGATTGTCGGATGACGCTTGCCCGGCGACCAACTGGTGCCGCCTAACGTGACCCCCTGGTACAGGGTGACGTCGTCGCCAATCTCCGTCGTCTCGCCAATCACCACGCCAAAGCCATGGTCGATGAAAAAGCGGCGCCCAATACGCGCCCCGGGATGGATTTCGATGCCGGTCAACCAGCGTGACAGGTGCGCCAGGAAGCGGGCCAGCCAGTACAAACGCCAGCACCACAACCGGTGTGCCAGGCGATGCCACCAGATCGCATGCAGACCGGGGTAGCAGGTCACCACTTCCCAGGTCGAGCGGGCCGCGGGGTCGCGGTCGAAAACGCTACGGACGTCCTCGCGCATGCGGGCAAACATCAGGTCCTCCGACGAAACCGTGTCAAAGGCGCAGTGTACGGCGTCGCCTGCGCTGTCTCAGCCGATTCCATTCACTGACGGCACGCGGTCTTAGTCGTCGCGCGGCGTCCGCCGTGGCTGGGCCGATGGGATACCCAGCTTTTGCTGAACCGAGCGCAGAAAGCCGCGCAGAATATTGATCTCGTTGCGATCAAGCTGCGCACGGCCGAACAAGGCCCGCAGGCGCCGGTGCACGGTTTCCGGGTTTTTCCGCGCGAAGAACTCCACCGTGTCACTCACTTCGCGCAGATGGGCGAGAAAGCCTTCGATCTCGGCATGTGAGGCCGGCTCTGCCTGCCCACGCGCCTCGGGAAGCGTGCCCCCGTTGGCCAGCAGCCACTCGTACATCAGGATCTGCACAGCAGATGCCAGGTTGAGCGAGGCAAAAGCTTCCTGAGTCGGAATGCGGATGAGCGCATGGCAACGCGCGACTTCCTCGTTGATCAGCCCGGTCCGCTCCTGCCCGAACACCAGCGCCACCCCGTCCCCGGCGATGGGCGCAGCCTGCTCGGCCCAGGCCCGTGGAGCCATGACGGGTGGCCCGATATGGCGCAGCCGGGCCGTGGTGCCCACGACCCAGCGGCTGTCCGCGACGGCCTCTTCCAGGGTGGCCACGACCCGGGCGCGCTGCAGGATGCTTTCTGCCGACACGGCCCGCGCCGTGGCCTCCTCGCTAGGAAAAATGCCGGGCTTGGGGTCCACCAGCACCAGATCTTCCACGCCCATGACTTTCATCGCCCGGGCGGTCGCGCCAATATTTCCGGGGTGGGTCGTGCGGCACAACACGACGCGCAAACGGGCGACAGGCACCGGTCCCCCGGACCCTGCCGTATCATTGGGTGTTGATTCAGTCGCCGGATTCGGCACGCGTATGCATCCTCTGGTCAATATTGGCGTATCCGCCGCCCGGTCTGCCGGCAACCTGATCTTGCGCTCGATGGAGAAGCTCGACCAGATCCGCGTGGAGCGCAAGGGCCCGCGCGATTTCGTCACCGAAATCGATCGTGCGGCGGAGGCGGAAATCATACGCATCATCCACAAGGCGTACCCAGGTCACGCCATCCTCGGCGAGGAATCCGGCGCGCAGGGCGATAACCCCGTGGAGTGGATCATCGATCCGATTGATGGCACCACCAACTTTCTGCACGGGCTTCCCCATTTCTGCGTCAGCATCGGTGTGCGCGAGCACGGCAAACTCACCCATGGGGTGATCTACGACCCGTATCGGCAGGACCTGTTCACCGCCAGTCGAGGCGACGGCGCGCTGCTTAACAACCGCCGAATCCGCGTGAACTCGCGCCCGCCGCGACTGGCCGAGGCCCTGATCGGCACCGGCGAACCCTTCACCCCCGGCCCACGGCTGAACCGTTATCTGCCGCAGCTGACGGCTCTGGTTGGCCATTGCGGCGGGATTCGACGGGCCGGCTCTGCGGCGCTCGACCTCGCCTATGTGGCCAGCGGGCGGCTGGACGCGTTCTGGGAGCTCAACCTGAAACCCTGGGACCTCGCTGCCTGCATCGTGTTGTGTCAGGAGGCCGGCGCGGCCGTCTACGGCCTGAAGGAATCCAACGTCATGCAGAGCGGCGATATTGCTGTGGCGCACCCACGCCTGCTGGAAGAATTACGCCGGGTACTGGAAGCGCCCACCGAGGCGGCACAGGCAATCTGAGCCGCCGCTCCGACCCGATGCCGTGACGCCGCGCCTAGTTTCGCCGCCAGCGAGGGCGCGGTTTGAGCAGGTTATCGAAGCCCGAGCCGAACAACTCGGCTCCGGTGCGCGCGACGTTGCGGGCCGCCTCGCCCATCGCCGAAGATACGGGGCCGCTGCGCAGCGCGTCGAGAAAGCCCTGCTTGACCTGCTCGCGAAACTCCGGGAGCAGTTCTTCGCCACCCGCCACCACACCGCGGCGCACGCGATCTTCCAGCTCCCGCCCGATATCGTCTTTCATCCGGTCGACCTGCTCACTGAGGTGGAAACGGAAAAAGGCCCACGCAATCAGCCAGGTCAGCAGGCTGCTGAGAACGGCGGTCCCGACGAGCAAGAACAGAGAAATCATGGGCGATCAGTGCGGCAAGGCCACGGCTATACTGCCGTAAGGCTGGCCCGACGGCCACTGCGCGGGAGACGAATCACCACATGACCTCATGGCCTTGAGATTGCCACGACTTCGCGCCGACGACGTGGTGCGCTGGATCGAGCCGCGCCTGTTTGGCTATCGCCGGGCCGGCTTACTGATTCTGACCGCCATCACGCTGCTGCTCGCCCATCAGGCCAGCCAGATCGAGCTCAGTGCCGGCTTTGACAAGCAGCTCCCGACGAATCATCCCTGGATGGACACCCTGCGCCGCCATCAGGACGACTTTGGCGGCGCAAACCTGGTGTCCATTGCCCTGATGGCGCGTGACGGTGACATGTACAGCGCCGCACACCTGCAAAAGCTCAAGGAGCTCACTGATGCGGTGTTTTTCCTGCCGGGCGTCGATCGCTCGCGGGTGACGTCGCTGTTCACGCCGGGCGTACGCTACGTCGAAATTACCGAAAACGGCATTGCCAGCGGGGATGTGGTGCCTGCGGACTATGCGCCGACCGCCGCGATGCACGCGCAGATTCGCACCAATGTTGGCAAGGCCGGGCTGGTCGGCCGACTGGTTGCGGAGAATCATCGTGGCGCGATGGTCATCGCCGAACTGCTCGACCACCATCCCACCACCGGTGAGCCGCTGGACTATCGCGCCGTGGCCACGGCACTCGAGGAGATCCGCGCGCGGTTTGAGGACGACCAGACCCGGGTACACATTCTCGGTTTTGCCAAAGTCGTCGGCGATGTCAGTGATGCCAGCGCCGATGTGCTGCTGTTCTTTGCCCTCGCGCTGCTGCTCACCGCGATTCTGCTGCGCCTGTACTGCGCCTCCTGGCGCTTGAGTGTGCTGCCGCTGGGTTGCTCACTGATCGCGGTGGTCTGGGAATTCGGCTTACTCCATCTGCTGGGCTTCGGGCTTGACCCTTTCGCCATCCTGGTGCCGTTTCTGGTCCTCGCCAACGGCGTCGAACATGGCATACAGATGGTTAACGCCTGGGCGGATGACACGGCAACCGATGCCGCCGAAACGGGCCAACCGAATCCACTTGAGGCCAGCAAACGGGCCTTCCGGCAAGTGGCGGTACCGGGGACGGCAGCCCTGATCACCGACGTGCTGGGCTTCGCGACCATTGCGCTGATCGATATTCGCATCATTCAGGAAATGGCCATCAACGCGGCACTGGGCATGGCCGCCATCATCGTCACCAACAAATGGCTGCTGCCCATTCTGCTCAGCTATGTGCGGATGCCCCAGCCGGCCCGCTATCGCCGACGCATGGCGCGGCGAGCGCGCCTGAGCGCTCCGGTCTGGCGATCCATGGCCACCGTGACGCGTCCGCATGTGGCCATGCTGGTCGTCGGCGTAGCTGGCATTCTGCTGGGCTATGGCCTGTACAAGGGCCAGGACTTGCGGATTGGCGACAATCAGGCCGGCGTCCCGGAGCTGCGGTCCGATGCGCGGTACAACCGCGATGCGGCCGCCGTCGTTGCGAATTTTTCGATCGGCGTAAACGTCTTGACGGTATACGTCGAGGGCGCTGCGGAAAGCTGCATTGCGCATACAGTACTGGCCGAAATCGACAGACTGGTCTGGCATCTGTACAACACGCCTGGCGTGGAATCGGTGCAGGCGCTACCGCAAGCCGCACGGGCCCTACGCGCCGGCTGGCATGAAGGCGACCCGCGCTGGGGCAGTCTGCCGCGCAATCAATTCGCCATTGTTCAGGCGATCGGACCGATTCCCGGGTCGGCAGGTTTGCAGAATCCGGATTGCTCGGTGATGCCGGTCCGCATCTTTACCGCCGACCATCAGGCCGAAACCATTCACCGAATCAGCGAGACTATCGAGCGTTTCGCGCAGTCCAGCACAGTCCCACTGGAATTCGCCATGGCCGGCGGTAATGTCGGCGTCATGGGCGCGACCAATCAGGTCATCGCCGCAAAAGAAAAACCGGTGCTGTTTTGGGTGTATCTGGCGGTAGGGCTGATGTGCTGGTTGTCCTATCGCACGGCCGGCTCACTGATCTGTGTGTTGACGCCCTTGGCCATCGTGTCGTTTCTGGCCTACGCGCTGATGGCTCATCTGGATATCGGTCTGAAGGTCGCGACCTTGCCGGTCACCGCGCTGGCCGTGGGGATCGGAATTGATTTCGGGATTTATTCGTTTTCGGTATTGCAGACCCATTTGCGTCAAAGCGGAAATCTGGAAGTCGCCTGGCGACAGACGCTGGAGCAAACCGGCAAAGCCATCGCTTTTACCGGCCTCGCCCTGTCTCTTGGTGTGATGACCTGGATGTTTTCCGATTTACAGTTTCAGCGGGACATGGGCGTATTGCTGACGTTTATGTTCCTCGCCAATATGCTCGGCGCTCTGTTGATACTGCCGGCCCTGGCTGCTTTTGTCTTGCACTCACGCTCATTATTTGAAAAAAGAAAGCGATTCCATTAAATTGTCGCCAGCTGACAGCCAGCTAATAAATAAATATCAGAGTCTCGAGACAGTTAATACAACAGGAAACAAATGATGAGCGTAGATCTCTCAAAAATGTCCGCTAAGGACCTGCAGAAATTGCGGGAATCCATTGATGGAACCATCGAAGCGCGCAAAGCCGAAGAACGCAAAAAAGTCGTTGACCAGATTCGCGGCATTCTCGCCGAACATGACATGAGCTGGGACGACCTCCCGCGCAGCCGCGGTGGTGCGGCCAGCAAGAGCACGGGCAGCAAAGTTCCGCCCAAGTATCGTGATCCGAAAGACCCGTCCAGCACCTGGTCCGGACGGGGGCGCAAACCCAAATGGGTCGAAGCCCACCTGAAGGCCGGCGGCAAAATGGCCGCTCTGGAAATCTGATTTCCCTCAGCAAAGTCCGATAAAAACACCGG
>JBDNBC010000299.1:0-3926 GCA_039768115.1 Oceanococcaceae bacterium | reverse complement strand
TGGCGTGAATATCGAACGTATCCATCAGGTCATCTTGGCGCCCGTGATCTCGGAGAAGGCGAACCGCATCGCCGAGAAGAACAACCAGGCCGCATTCAAAGTGCTGCCCGGCGCCACCAAGGACGAGATCAAGAAGGCCGTTGAGACCTTGTTCGAAGTCAGCGTCGTGTCCGTGAGCACCTTGAACGTCAAGGGCAAGACCAAGCGGTTTGGTCAGCGCATGGGCCGTCGCTCCGACTGGAAGAAGGCGTATGTGACGCTGGCCGAAGGTCAGCAGATCGACTTCGTCGGTCAGGCCAGCTAAGGACAAGAACATGCCAGTCATTCAAATGAAGCCGACGTCACCGGGCCAGCGCCATGTGGTGCGGGTCGTGACCGAAGGCCTGCACAAGGGTGCGCCTTACGCGCCGTTGGTCGAGGGCGCGCACGCGACCGGCGGCCGCAACAACAACGGCCACATGACCACGCGCCACAAGGGCGGCGGTCACAAGCAGCGCTATCGCGTGATCGATTTCAAGCGCGACAAGGACGGAATTCCGGCCAAGGTCGAGCGGATCGAGTACGACCCCAACCGCTCCTCGCATATCGCCCTGCTGCTGTACGCAGACGGCGAGCGTCGGTACATCATCGCGCCGCGTGGCGTGAAGGCTGACGACATGCTGCAGAACGGCACCGATGCGCCGATCAAGGCCGGCAACTGCCTGCCGATCAAGAACATCCCGGTGGGCTCAACGATCCACTGCATTGAAATGCGGCCTGGCAAGGGTGCGCAGATCGCGCGCTCGGCGGGCGCCGCCGTGCAGCTGGTGGCCCGTGAGGGCACCTACGCCACCGTGCGTCTGCGTTCCGGTGAAATGCGCAAGATCCTGGCCGAGTGCCGGGCCACCCTGGGCGAAGTCGGCAACTCCGACCACAACCTGCGCCAGTACGGCAAGGCCGGTGCGAAACGCTGGAAGGGCGTGCGCCCGACCACCCGCGGTGTCGTGATGAACCCGGTCGACCACCCGCACGGTGGTGGTGAAGGCAAGTCCGGCCAGGGCAACCCCCATCCGGTCACGCCCTGGGGTCAGCAGACCAAGGGTCTCAAGACGCGCAACAACAAGCGCACGCAGGCTTTCATCCTGCGCAGCCGCAAGAAGAAGTAAGGACTGCTCATGCCACGTTCCATCAAGAAGGGGCCGTTCGTCGATCACCACCTCGCCAAGAAGGTTGAGGAGTTGACCAACGCACGCGTCAAGAAGCCGATCAAGACCTGGTCGCGCCGTTCCATGGTGACCCCCGACATGGTCGGTCTGACCATGCAGGTGCACAACGGTCGTCAGCATGTGCCGGTGTTCGTCACCGACAACATGATCAGTCACAAATTGGGCGAGTTTGCGCCGACCCGGACGTTCAAGGGTCACGCGGACAAGTCCACCAAGAAATAAGGGCGGCCCATCATGCAAACCCACGCCGTTCTGAAGTTTGTTCGCCTGTCGCCCCAGAAGGGACGACTGGTGGCCGATCTGGTCCGGGGCAAGAAAGTTGATGAAGCCATCAACACGCTGAAGTTTTCCAATCAGCGTGCGGCAGGTCTCATCCGCAAGGTCCTCGAGTCCGCGATCGCCAACGCCGAAAACAACCTCGGTGCCGATGTTGACGAGCTCAAGGTCAGCGAAATCTTCGTTGACCAGGGTCCTGTGCTGCGCCGCATCATGCCGCGCGCCAAGGGCCGAGCCGACCGCATCAGCAAGCCGACCAGCCATATCACCATCCGTGTGAGCGACGAGTAAGCCATGGGCCATAAAGTCAATCCAACCGGTTTCCGTCTGGGCGTTTCAACGCACTGGACGTCGAACTGGTATGCCGAAAAAGCCGCCTACGGCGAAAACCTGACGCGTGATATGGAAGTGCGCGAATACCTGCGCAAGCGTCTGGCGCAGGCCAACGTCAGCCGCATCCAGATCGAGCGCCCGTCCAAGTCGGCCCGGGTGATCATTCACACCGCGCGCCCCGGCATCGTCATCGGCAAGAAAGGCGAGGACATCGAGAAGCTGAAGCAGGAAGTGGCCAAGCGTTTCGAGCTCAAGGCCGATTCCGTGCACATCAGCGTCGAGGAAATCCGCAAGCCGGAAACCGACGCCAAGTTGGTCGCCGACAGCATCGCCCAGCAGCTTGAGCGTCGCATCATGTTCCGCCGTGCCATGAAGCGCTCGGTGCAGAACGCCATGCGTCAGGGTGCGGGCGGCATCAAGATCCAGGTGTCGGGTCGTTTGAATGGCGCCGAAATTGCCCGTACCGAGTGGTATCGCGAAGGTCGCGTGCCGCTGCACACCCTGCGTGCCTTTGTTGATTACGGCACGTCGGAAGCGCAGACCACCTACGGCATCATCGGCATCAAGGTGTGGGTCTTCAATGGCGAGGTTTTCGAAGAAAGCCGTGGCGCCAAGAAGGACGAATCCGCCGAGGCCGTTTCGGCCTGACATTAGGAGCGCACTCTAATGATGCAACCGAAGCGGACGAAATTCCGCAAACAGATGAAGGGCACCAACCGCGGCATGACCTTTAACGGCAACAAGGTCAGCTTTGGCGAGTTTGGATTGAAGTCGACCGAGCACGGCCGCATCACGGCGCGTCAGATCGAATCGGCCCGCCGCGTGATCACCCGGTACGTGAAGCGTGGGGGCAAGCTGTGGATTCGCATCTTCCCCGACGTCCCCGTCACCAAGAAGCCGTTGGAAGTTCGCATGGGCTCCGGCAAGGGCAACGTCGAGTACTGGGTCGCCAAGGTCCAGCCCGGCAAGATGCTCTATGAAATTGAAGGCGTCACCGAAGCCGAGGCGCAGGAAGCGTTCCGTCTTGCGGCGGCCAAGTTGTCGGTGAAAACCACCTTCGCTAACCGTACGGTGCTGTAAATGAAAAGCGCTGAATACCTCAAAATACTGAGCGGGAAGTCGGCTGACGAACTCCAGCAGGAGCTGGTCGCCCTTCGCAAAGAACAGTTCAACCTTCGGATGCAACGCGCAACCGGTCAGATGAACCAGCACCATTTGATGGGCGTGGTTCGGAAAAACATTGCCCGCGTGAAATCCGTTCAATCGGCCCAGAGGGCTGCCAAATGAGCGAGACGCAAACGGTAAAGGGCGGTCGTCGCCTGGTCGGCACAGTGACCAGCGCCAAGCCCAACAAGACCATCACGGTGTTGATCGAGCGCAGCGAGAAGCATCCGCTGTACGGCAAGTACATTCGCCGCTCGACCAAGTTGCATGCGCATGATGAAGGCAATGTCTGCAACATTGGCGACCTTGTCGCCATTGTCGAGTCGCGCCCCATTTCGCGTACCAAGCATTTCAAGCTGGTTGAAGTCCTGGCCAAGGGCGGGGTGGTCGCATGATTCAACAGGAAAGTTTTCTGCTGGCTGCCGATAACAGCGGCGCCAAGCTGGTGCAGGTGATCCAGGTCAAGGGCAGCAGCCGTCGCCGTTATGCCGGGGTGGGTGATCTGGTCAAGGTCACCGTCAAAGACGCCATTCCACGCGGCAAGGTGAAGAAGGGTGAAGTGCACGACGCCGTCGTGGTGCGCACCCGTCACGCCATTCGCCGTCCGGATGGTTCGGCCATTCGTTTCGACAACAACGCCGCAGTGCTGCTGTCGAGCAAGGGCGAACCCCTGGGCACCCGTATCTTCGGGCCCGTGACGCGCGAACTGCGCGAGCGGTTCATGAAGATCGTGTCCCTCGCCCCTGAAGTGATGTGAGGTAGCCGCACATGAAAAAGATCAAATCAGGCGACGAAGTCGTCGTCATCTGTGGCAAAGACAAGGGCCGTCGCGGCCGCGTTGAGCAGGTGCTCGCCAACGGCAAGTTGGTGATCGACGGCATCAACGTGGTGAAGAAGAGCCAGCGTCCCAACCCGCAGGCCGGTGTTGCCGGCGGCGTGGTCGAAAAG
>JBDNBC010000298.1:0-18085 GCA_039768115.1 Oceanococcaceae bacterium | reverse complement strand
CGGCGATGGGTCCGTCGCCCCCCGTCAGGGCCGCCGAGCCGCCGCCGGAATTCCCTCGCCACTGCCTGTGAGCGCCCGGGCCTTCACCCTGGGCCTGGCCCTGATTGTGCTGTTGCTGGGGCCGCTGGCGGATGTGGCGCTGACCACCGGCAGCCCCGGTGCCGAGCTGCAGCGCATGGCCGCCGGGCTCGGCGCGCCGCATGTGGCCGATGGGGCGGAATTCGCCCGCGCGCTGCTGCTGACCTTTGCCTTCGGGGTGCTGGGGACACTGCTGGCCGCGCCGGTTGGCTTGCTGCTCGCGCTGCTCTGGGCAAGGCGAACGGTCCGCGTGATCAGCGGCAGTGTGCGGGCCATTCACGAGTTGTTCTGGGCGCTGCTGCTGATGCAGGTGTTCGGCCTGTCGCCATGGACCGGCTTGCTGGCTCTGGCCCTGCCGTTCTCCGCCATCTTCGCCAAGGTCTTCGCCGAGATTCTGGCCGAGCAGCCCGACGCCGCACTGCGCGCCCTGCCGCCGCACACCGCGCCACTGGTTCGCTGGGTCTGCGTGCGCCTGCCCAGCGCCTGGCCGCAGATGCGAACCTATCTGCTGACCCGTGCAGAGTGCGGCCTGCGGTCCAGCGCAGTGCTCGGGTTTATTGGCCTGCCGACCCTGGGATATCACCTCGATGGCGCGCTGGCCTACGGCGCCTATGACGAAGCGGCGGCCTGGCTACTGGGCCTGATTGTGCTGATTGCCGGGTTTCGCTGGCTGCTGCCGGCATGGAGCTGGCCGCTGTGGCTGCTGATCTTGCCCTGGACGCTTCCGGGCGACTGGAGCATCAACACCACGGCCCTGCAGCGCTTGCTCACCGAGGCGCTGTGGCCGGCGGCGCTGCACGCCGGTGATCCGACGGCGTTGCTGCAGTGGATCAGTGCGCTGCTGCGCGACGCCATCCTCCCCGGCGTGATCAACACGCTGGTGCTCGGCGCGCTGGCCCTGGCCGCCACCGCACTATTGACCCTGGTGCTCTGGCCGCTGGCCGCGCGCACTGTCAGCGGTCGCCTCGGCGCGGGTCTGGGGCATGGGGTGTTGCTGGTGCTGCGATCCCTGCCCGAGTATCTGCTGGCCTATATTTTCGTGCTGCTGTGGGGGCCGTCGATGCTGCCGGCCATCGTCGCGCTGATGCTGCACAACGCCGCCATCATCGCCTTCCTGATGGCCCGCGCCAGTGATCAGCTGACCCTGCGCGCTGATGCGCCGCGCGGCGTGATGCGCTATGGCTGGGAAATCCTGCCGCGGCTGTTTGCGCCCTATCAGGCCTATCTGTTCTACCGCTGGGAAATCATCCTGCGCGAGTCGGCGGTCGTCGGTCTATTGGGGGTCTACACGCTGGGCTTTTTCGTCGATTCGGCACTGGCCGAGATGCGACTGGATCACCTGCCGCCCCTGCTGCTGGCCACGGTGCTGCTCAACCTCTCCGCTGATGCGCTGTCGCGTCGCGTGCGTCGCTTGCCGCCGGGTCCGACGCAGGCGGGCATGGCGTGGTCCTGATGGTGTGTGGAGCCGCTGCACCGGCAGCGCGAGGGTCGGCAGTTAGACTGAGCGACCACGGATGAGGGCCGATATGTCGCCAGTACTGCACCAAGAAACCGGGTCCTGCGTGATCTGGGCCGATGCCGACCGCCTGCCGGCACCCCGGCCCGCGCACTTTCGTGCCGCGTGGTGGCAGCAACAGCCCGGTACTGTCGTGCAGAGCGAGGGGCGGGGGTCGGCGCTGATGGTGCGCGGCCCGCAGGGTGAAGCCTGGGTGCTGCGCGAGTATCTGCGCGGCGGCCTGCCGGGCAAAGTATTTCATCGGCGCTATCTGTGGCGGGGCGAGGCGCAGGCGCGGCCGATCCGTGAGTTTGCCCTGCTGCGGCAGATGCGTGACGAGAATTTGCCGGTGCCGGCTCCCGTCGGGGTGGGCATTTGGCGGCACGGCCTAACCTGGGAGGGTGCGATGCTGATGGAGCGCATTGCCAACGCCGAGTCACTGGCGCAGCGGCTGGCCGCGCAGGCGTTTGTGATCGACGCCGAGCTGCCGGCGCTGGATGCGATGCTCGAGCGGTTCTTTCGAGCAGGCTACTTTCATGCCGACCTCAACCTGCGCAACATCCTGCGCGATGCCCACGGCGACTGGTGGCTGATTGACTGGGATCGTGGCCGGTCCGGGGTGCCTCCCGCACGGTGCCGCAACCGCCTGCGTCGCCTGTGTCGCAGTGTGGCCAAGATTGCCCGGGCCGAGCAATGGCCCGGCGATGTGCCGGAGCGGTTGATCCGGCACTGGACGGCAGCCGCCCGCGGGCCCGCGAAGGGCGCCGTCTAGGTTCTACGGCAGCGGCGGTCGCGCGTCGGCCTCGGGCCACTGCTGCGGCTGTCGCCGAAACGCGCTCATGTCGTAGCCCATCGCGGCTACCCGGCCCACCAGGTCGGCATAGGTGGCGTCGTCCATGTCCGGCTGACGGGACATCAGCCAGACATAATCCCGCTTGGAGCGGGCAATGATGGTGTGCTGGTATTCCGGGTCAACATAGGCGATGCGGTACTCAGCGCGGAAGGGCCAGATGAACTGCATGCCCCACTCGGCATTGCCGGTACCTTCGCGTACTTTGGCGTTAGGCGTGAAGGTTTTTAGCGGGCCGTCAAAGCCGCCATCGCGAAAACGATACACCGTGGCAATGCGGTCATCGTCCGTCAGCCGGTAGTGTTCGATGCCGTTGTGGGCGTCGCGTTCGCCCCCGATCGGAATGAACCCGATCACGTACCACGCGCCCATGAAGCGTTCCAGGTCGACTGGCGCGACGCTCGGCAGTGGGGCGTAAGACCCGCTGGAGGCACAGCCGCCCAGCATCAGGGCGGCGGCCACAAGCGTCAGCCGCGTGAGTTGGCCTAACACCATCGTTGGTTCTTCCTTTCTCGAGATACGGGCCGGGATAACGCCCGCGGTTGTCGCCGCCGGCAGCGTGGACGCTTAGTCGCGCAGCACGCGGCGCAGGAAGGCCGAGGTTTTGGCCCAGGAATCTTCATCTGCTGCCTGATCGTAGGCCAGCGGCATATCAAACTTGCGGCCCACGGCAGTGGCACCGGGGTTGGTGAAGGAGTGCACGACGCCGGGGTAGCCCACGTAGGTCATGTCCGCTCCCGCCTGGGTCATTTCGTCCTGGAAGCTTTCGACCATGGCCGGCGGAACCATCGGGTCGGCCTCGCCGTTGAAGACCAGGATCGGCGCCTTGATCTGGCCAGGCTCCGGGTTCTGCACCGGCCCCAGCGAGCCATGAAAGCTGACCACGCCGGCCAGATCCATGCCGGCCCGTGCCATGTTCAGGACCACGCCGCCGCCGAAACAGTAGCCGATGGCGGCGGTCTTGCCCGGGTCCACATAGGGGCGATCCGCCAGCAGCTCGCGGGCTGCGGTGAAACGCTTGCGAATGGCGCCTTCCATCTCCATGGTGGCGCTCATGAACGCCATGGCTTCATCGGGGTGCGTGGCCAGCTTGTCGGCGCCGTACAGGTCCAGCGCCATGGCCACATAGCCCTGCGCGGCCAGCATGTTGGCGCGCTGCCGGGCATAGGCGTTATGGCCCCACCATTCGTGGACGACCAGCACGGCCGGCTGCAGGCCCTGAACACTGGTGTTGCGTGCGATGTAGCCCTTCATCTGCTGGCCATCGACGGTATAGCGCACCTCTTCGCCCACCACTTTGGCGCTGGCCGGCAGGGCCAGCAGCAGGGCGAGCAAAGCGAGGGGGGAACGGATCCAACGGGGCATGACTCTTCTCCTGTGACGGGGATACAGCGATGCGCGGGAGCGCACAACGTGAACAAGAATAGTGACATTGTCAGAGAACGGCGCGCGACGAAGGTTCACTGGAGGCAGGATGCGGCGGCCAAAACCGATGTCACCTTGCGGCATAATCCCGGGCCTTGACTTTTGTCATCGAGACACACATGGCCTCCTCCCCGCCCCTGGATTTGTTGATTATTGGCGCCGGATTTTCCGGCATGTGTACGGCCATCCTGGCGCGCGAAGCCGGGTTTACGGTCCGTATCCTCGAAAAAGGCCCGGATGTGGGCGGCGTCTGGCGCGAAAACACCTATCCCGGGGCCGCCTGCGACGTGCCCTGGCATCTGTACTCCTTTTCATTTTTCAAGGAGGTCATCTTCAGCCGCCCCTACCCGCAGCAGGAGGAAATCCTCAACTACCAGAAGGATTGCGCGCGGCACTACGGCTTGTACGACTGCGCCAGCTTCGGGGTGGAAGTGGCGGACGCACGCTGGGATGAAAACCGGCATCTGTGGGTTGTGACCGACACGCAGGGCCAGCACTACGAGGCGCGTAGCCTGGTCTCCAGCGTCGGCCTGTTATCGCGCCCGGCCTGGCCGAACATTCCCGGGCGCGAATCGTTTGCCGGCACCCAGTTTCATTCGGCCGAGTGGCGCCATGACGTTGACCTCAGCGGCAAGCGCGTCGGGGTGATCGGAACCGGCGCCAGCGCGATTCAATTCATTCCGGAGATCGCGAAGTCTGCCGGTCATCTGACGGTCTTTCAGCGCAGCGCGCCCTATTGTCTGCCCCGGCTGGACGATCCCTACGGCCCGCTACGGCGCTTCTGGTTTACGCGCATGCCGGGCGGCGACCGCCCCATGCGCTATGCCGTGTGGAAGTTTGGTGAAACGCTGGGCAAGCTGTTTGAAAGCCCGGACACCGCGTCGGCCAAGTTCTTCCGCTGGGCGACCCGGCGCTTTCTGGAGTCGCAGATTCAGGACCCCGAGCTGCGCCGCAAGCTGACGCCGGATTACCAGATTGGCTGCAAGCGCATCCTGTTTACCAGCAACTATTACCCGACCTATCTGCGTGACAACGTCACATTGCACACCGATGGTCTGGCGCGCATCACGCCCGCGGGTGTCGAGGACCGTAATGGCGTCGCGCACGCGTTCGACGTGTTGATCATGGGCACCGGGTTCAAGGCCACCGAGTATCTGGCGCCGATGCGCATCACCGGGGAGGCCGGGCGCGACCTGCACACCACCTGGGGCCGCGAGGTCGGCGCCTATTTGGGCATGGCGGTTCCGGGTTTTCCTAACTTTTTCATGATGTACGGGCCAAACACCAACCTCGGCAGCAACTCGATCATCTACATGATTGAATGCCAAGCGCGCTACATCGTGCAGGCGCTGCAGACGCTGGCGTCACACCGGCAGATGGAGGTTACCCCCGAGGCGTTCCAGGGCTTCCGCGCAGAGATGCAGAAGCGCCTGGGCTCGATGGCCTGGGCCAGCGGCTGCACCAGCTGGTATCAGACCGACGACGGCTACAACCCGACCAACTGGCCGGGCTCAACGGCGGAATATCGCCAACGGACAGAGACCTTTACGCCGGCGGACTATCGTCTCGCCTGAGCGTTACAGCCCGCGCAATGCGCGGCGCATGGCTTCCCGGCTCGCCGGGGTCGGCGCACCGAGGTCGAAGTGCCCGGCGCCCGGCAGGATCAGCAATTCGGCGCGGCCGCCGCGGGCGGTGACCTGCGGCACAAAGCGCTGTACCGACGCCGGATCGACAATCGGGTCGTCACGGCCGTGGAGCAGCACGACGGGCGCGGCGGGCGGCAGGCGTTGCGCCGGAGAGGCCGCGGCGTAGTGTTCGGGGACGGTCGCCGGCGTGCCGTCCAGCAGGGCATCGACACTGCTGTGGCAGCTGTTGGGCGGGCCCTCGCGATAGGTCGCCAGATCGACAATCGCGGCCAGGCCGACGACCCGAGCCAGCGGCAGCGGCGAGGCCCGATAGAGCCGGTGGTTCGGTGCGAGCTGGTCACGGGTGGCGAGCCACAAGGCGAGATGCCCGCCGGCGGAATGCCCGGCCACCGCGACCCGGTGCAGATCCAGCGGATAGCGCGTGGCCAGTGCGCGCAGGTGATCCACCCCGTCGGCCGCATCCGTCAGCGTGCCGGGCCAGCCACCGCCATCCTGCCCCAGCCGCCGATATTCGAGGTTCCAGGTCGCAAAGCCTTGCTGCGTCAGCCAGTCGGCCCAGTGCGCGAAGTACTGGTGGTCGTAGGCCGCGAGCCAGCAGCCGCCATGGATCAGCGCCACAACCGGATACGGCCCGGGGCCGAACCGGTCAGGGTCGGGCAGGCGTACCACCCCGAACTGCTCCGGGGCCGGACCGTACGGCTCGACGCTGCCGCGAGCGGGCGCCGGTCGGTCCTGTACATCGGCCCAGCGCAAGGGCGTGATGGTCTGCGGCAGCGGCAAGCCCACGTCGACGCCGGCCGGTGGCGCGGGCATGCGGGTCGCGCAGGCGCTCAGGACGATGAGACTCGCCATGGTGAGCAATCGATAAGGGGCCGTCATCAGGTCACTTGTGGGCGCACATGAAATTGCGGCTTCTGCCAGCGCTGCTCCCGCAGGATCTGTAGCAGCATGGCCGCGGCGCGGTCCATGTCGGCGAGGGTCAGGTACAGCGGCGCCAGCCCGAGGCGCAGGATGCCGGGCTCGCGATAGTCGGCCACGACCCCTTCCGCTGCCAGCGCACGGCAGAGGGCGAAGGCTTGCGGGTGCTCCAGGCTGAGTTGACTGCCGCGTTGCTCGGCCGCGCGCGGCGTGAGAACCGTGCACTCGGCAAAGACCGGGTCGGCCTCCAGTGCCGCGAGCAGACGCTCAAACAGGGCGATGGCATGGCGCCAGAGCGCGTCGGCATCGACAGCCGCAAGGACTTCGACCGCTGTTTCCAGGGCCCGCATCGACAGAATCGGCGGCGTGCCGACCTGCAGGCGGTCCGCTCCAGAGGCCGCGCTGTACGTGGCTTCGAAGGCGAACGGCCGCGCATGACCAAACCAGCCCGGCAGAACCGGTTGCAGCGTCGCCTGCCGGCGCTGGGCGACATAGGCAAACGCCGGTGCGCCCGGTCCGCCATTGAGAAACTTGTAGCCACAGCCAACCGCATAGTCGACGCCCCACGCGTCCAGCGCCAGCGGCACGACACCGGCCGAGTGAGCCAGGTCCCAGACAACAGGCACGTCATGCCGCGCCGCCAGGGCCTGCAGGCGGGGAAGATCCACGCGTGCGCCCGTCCGGTAGTTCACATGCGAGAGCACGACGGCGGCGACGGATTCCGCCCGCGCATCACTCAAGCGGTCACTGATCGCTTCGGCCGACAGATGCTCAACCGTGGTCGCGGGACGGCCGAGACACAGGCTTTCGGCAATGTAATTGTCGGTCGGGAACGCGCCGGCCTCCAGCAGCACCTGCGGGCGGGCGGGATGCCACTGCAGCGCGGCATGCGTGAGTTTGTAGAGATTGATTGACGTCGAGTCACAGACCCGCATCTGTCCGCCCGCCGCCCCCAGCCGTTCGCCGATGCGGTCACCCAGCCGCCGCGGCAGGTCCACCCAGCCGGCAGTATTCCAGGCGCCGACCAGCTGCTGTCCCCATTCCTCGCGCACGGCTCGATCCAGCGTATCGACGACCGCATGCGGCAGGGCGCCCAGGGAGTTGCCGTTCAGATAGATCACACCGGGCGGCAGGGCGAACAGCTCGGGCCGGGCCGGCGAGGGCGCTGCCATCGGCGAGTCGGCCGGGTGGGACATTAGCGGGGAGCGGGAGCGGTAGGCTGGACACGGGGCGAGTCGAGCACGACCAGCTCGGTGCATTCGCCGCGGGGATGCCAGACAAAGCCGCGCTGCTCGCACTCCTCCGCCACCCGCTGCGCATCTTCACGCGACAGCCCGACAACGGCAAAGCTGGTTTCCGGCGCCCAGTCGCTGTCCGCGGCGGGCACGCCCAGACCCAGCCAGTACAGCAGCCCGCGGCGCAGCAGCCAGTTCTGCAGGGCTTCGCTGCGCTGGCCGTTGGCTTTGTCGGGATAGCGCTCGCCGCGCGGATTGAAATTGCTGATGAAGGCCAGCCCGGCGCTGTCATGAGCGGCCAGCAGCGCGTCGACATCGGGCTGCGGCTGGCCGACGCGCATGACCAGCAGTCGGTCCCCGGCGACAAAGCGGTACTCGGTGGCGCGCCAGGCCGCGAGCAGCTCGGGTGTCATGGCGTACCTGCTGGGGTCGAGGGCAACGCTGCGGGCCGAGCGAAATGTCGGGCGAAGACGTTGTCGGGTTTCCAGGCCGGCGGCTCGGGGCTGTTGGCGATGAGCTCCGCCAGTCGCACGTTGATCCGCGCGAAGCGCACCGCCGACGGCCAGTGCACGGGGCGCAGCAGGTCATCGCTGGGCTTGTGGTAGTGCTCGGCGAGGTGGGCCATGACCAGGGCCTGGCCGTCCACAGCGTCATCGGCACTATGGAATCCGGGGAAGAAAAACAGGCCGGGCACCCCTTCGCGCACGAAGGAATAGTGATCGCTGCGCACGAACAGCACCTCATCCGGCAGCGGGTCAGGCGCCAGGGCCACATTTTCGGCCGCGGCGGCCCGCTCGACAAAGGCCTGCAGGCTCGAATGCTCGCCGCCAAAACCGATGACTTCCTGCATCGGGAACAGCAGCAGGGGCATGTCCAGGGTGATGGCGGCGCTCATCGCGGTGACGCTGGCGGGTGGATGCCGGGCCAGATAGTGCGAGCCGAGCAGGCCGCGCTCCTCGGCCGTGACCGCCGCAAACAGGACCGATCGCCGGGTGCCGCGGGCCTTGAGTGCACGCGCCGTTTCGATCATCAGGCCGACGCCCATCGCGTTGTCATAGGCACCGTTGTAAATGGCGTCGCCCGCCACCGCAGCGCCGACACCGAGATGATCCAGATGCGCCACCAGCACCACGTGTTCGCCGGCCCGCTCCGGGTCCGTTCCGGGCAGGCGCCCCAGGACATTCGACGATTGGAGCCTGCGCAATCGGGTGTGGGTGACGATCTCGGCTTCGACCGGCAGAGTGAAACCGGGCAGAGCGTCGCCGGCGGCTTCCCGCGCGAGCAGATCGGCCAGCGGATGTGGTCCCTGGGCGAACAGCGCTTCCGCGGTCGTGTCGGCGAGCAGGGCCTTGCCTTGAATTCCGGAGGCCATCGCGGCGGCCGTTCCGTCGGCCTGCTGCCAGCGCATGGTCGGTTGCGTACCAGCGTTGCGCGCCTGCTTCTCCCACGGATAGCGCTCGCGCGAATACTGGTTGCGAATGCTGATGACGCCGACGGCGCCGCGCGCGGCAGCGTCCTGGGCCTTGCGCAGGGACGACGAGTAGAAGGCGCGCTCATCCGCGGGAAAAGTGGCCGGGGCCCGCGGGAACAGCACGACGATCTTGCCCCGGACATCTAAGCCCGCGTAGTCGTCATGTCCGAGGTCTTCAGCCACCACGCCATGGCCGGCGAACACCAAGGGCGCCCGCACATGCTGGTGAGCATCGGCCAGGTTGGCGTAGACCACGTAGTCCTCGCGGAAACGCAGCGTGCGGCCCCCGGGGACACCGTGCAGGACCAGTGCGGAGCGCGGGATGTCCAGTGTCCCGGAGATCAGCGGCACCGGTTGCAGAAACGACTGGCCCATACCGGCTTCCAGGCCAATGGCCCGGAACTGGCTGGCGACGTAGCGTGCGGCCAGTTCGTATTCGGCGGTCCCGGTCATACGCCCCTGGAATCGGTCATCGGCGAGGTAAGCCATGTGGGCCTGCAGCGCCAGCGGCGATATCGCCTGCAGCCCCACCTCCGGGGCGCGCGTGGCGCAACCGCCCAGCAGGACGGCCGCCGCCGCTAGTAGTGCCCTGCGGGCGAAAGCATGCCGGTGCCCTCGCCTTATGCGTGCGAATCTCACGCCCGTGCCCTCAGTCGAAGCCGCGTCGTTCCAGCAGCGGTTCGATGCGCGCGTCGCGGCCACGGAAATCACGGAACAACTGCATCGGGTCTTTGCTGCCGCCCCGCGAGAGCAAGGTGCGTGCAAAGTGCTCGCCGTTCTTGCGGCTCAGGCCGCCGTTGTCCTCGAACCACTCGACGGTGTCGGCATCCAGGACTTCGCTCCAGATGTAGCTGTAGTAGCCCGCCGAATAGCCGCCGGCGAAGATATGCGCGAAGTAGGTGCTGCGATAGCGTGGGCGAATCGTGTCCAGCGCGATGCCGGCCCGTTCCAGGGCCTCGCGCTCGAAGGCCGCGACATCGGTGACGGCCTCGGCCTGTTCGCGGCTGAGTCGGTGCCAGGCCAGATCGAGCATGGTCGCGGCGAGGTACTCCGTGCTGGCAAAGCCCTGGTTGAAGGTTTTGGCCTGCTCCATTTTGTCGACCAGCTCGCCGGGCAAGACATCGCCGGTCTGGTAGTGCCGCGCGTAGTTGGCCTGCACTTCCGGCCAGGTCATCCACATTTCATGCACCTGCGACGGGAACTCGACGAAGTCGCGCGGGACCGCGGTGCCGCTGAAACGCGGATAAGTCACATCCGACAGCAGGCCATGCACCGCGTGGCCAAACTCGTGGAACAGCGTATTGACCTCATCGGCGGTCAGCAAGGCCGGTTCGTTGTTGGCCGGTTTGGGGATGTTGAGGTGATTGCCGACGACCGGCCGCGTATTGCGCAGCCGACTCTGCGTGACCGTCGCGTTCATCCACGCGCCACCCCGTTTGGAGGCGCGCGCATAGGGGTCAAACAGGAACAGCGCGAGCGGCTGGCCGTCGCGAAACACCTCGTATACGCGCACATCCGGGTGGTAGGCCGGCAGGTCGAGACGCAGCGTGAAGGTCATGCCATAGAGCTTCTCGGCCATGAAAAACACGCCGTCGTTGAGCACGGTGCCAAGCTGGTAGTAGGGCTTGAGCTGCGCTTCGTCGAAGTCATACTGGGCGGCGCGCAGTTTCTCGCTGTAATAGCTCCAGTCCCAGGGCTTGAGCAGAAATCCTTCGCCGTCCTTGCGAATCATGTTCTGCAGGGCCGTGCCTTCAGCGCGGGCGTTGCGCACCGCGGCAGGGACCAGCCGCTGCATCAGGGCGTCGACATTCTCGACGGTGCCGGCGGTCTGACGGACCAGTTGTACGGCGGCATGCGAGGAGTAGCCCAACAGTTCGGCGCGCTCGGCACGCAGGCGGACGATCTCCAGCAGCGTGGCCTTGTTGTCGTTGGCATTGTCGTTATTGCCGCGCGTCAGCGAGGCGCGATAAATTTGCTCGCGCAGGTCACGATTGTGCAGCCGCGCGAGCGCTGGCTGGTCGGTGGGCAGGATGAGACGGATCAAATAGCCTTCGGCATGACCGGCATCGCGCGCGGCGGCTTCGAGAGCGGCTATTTCTTCCGCGGACAGTCCGTCCAGTGCGGCGCGGTCGGTGACCAGCACCGCGGCATCATTGGTATCGGTGCGCAGCTGCTGGGAAAACAGCGTGGTCAGTTCGGCGAGGCGCTGGTTCACCTCTTTAAGCCGCGTCTTCTCCGCGTCGTTGAGCTGGGCGCCGGCATTGACGAAATCCCGGTAGGTGCGGTCCAGCAACCAGGCTGATTCGGCGTCCAGCGTCAGCGAATCGCGCTGCTCGTACACCGCCTGCACCCGCGCAAACAGATCGCTGTCGAGCAGGACCGCATCGGTATGCGCGGTCAGTTCAGGACCAATGGCCTTTTCGATCTCCTGCCGCGCCGGGTTGGTGTCCGCTGCGTTGAGGGAATAGAAAATGCGCGCCGCGCGGTCCAGCAGCACGCCGGATTCTTCGAGCGCAACCAGCGTATTGGCAAAGCTCGGGGCGTCAGGGTTGGCGATGATGCGGGCGATTTCGGCCCGCTGCTGCTGCATGCCGGCACGCAGCGCCGGCGCGAAGTGCGCATCGTCCAGGCTTGGGTAGTCCGGGAGCTGATACGGCAGCGTCGAGGCCTTGAGCAGCGGGTTGCGCTCAGCGAAGGGGTTCATGTCGCCCAGCGTGGCGCAACCGGACAGGCCAACGGCCGCCATCAGGATGGCCGCCGCAGCAAACGGAGAATTCGGGAATGACATAGCGATGCGAAAAATGACAAGCAGTCCGCATCTTACTCAAGCTGCACGCCCGGCCGGTGCCGGGCGTGCATCACCCTCAGGCCGGCGCGTTGGCGCGGGCGGGCCGCCGACGCCGACGGCGGGCGGGCGGGCGGTTGTCGTCACCGCGCGGGCCACCGGAAGGGCCGGCATTGCTGGACGGACCGCGGTTGCCGTTGCGGTTGCCATTACCGCCGCCCGGCCGGGGCTTGCCTGGCGCGCGCGGCAGGGGCCGACGCTCGGGCTCGGCCACAATCGGTACCGGTGGGTTGTTGTAGGCCTGCTGCACCTCGGCGGGCAGTGGCATTTCCGGGACCTTGCGATTGATCAGACGCTCCACGCCGCGCAGCAGCCGGATTTCGTCCGGCTCGACCAGCGACAAGGCCTGGCCGCTCGCGCTGGCACGCCCGGTCCGACCAATGCGGTGCACGTAGTCCTCGGCGACATGCGGCAGCTCGTAGTTGACGACCTGCGGCAATTCCTTGATGTCGATGCCGCGGGCCGCGATATCGGTCGCGACCAGCACATCGATGGCACCGGCCTTGAAGCCATCGAGGGCTTTGGTACGCGCCGTCTGGCTCTTGTTGCCGTGAATCGCCGCGGCCGTCAGGCCATCGGTGACCAGCTGCTGGGCCAGGCGGTTGGCGCCATGCTTGGTCTTGGTGAAGACCAGGGTCTGACGCCAACTTTGGCCGCGGATAAACGCCGACAGCATGCGCCGCTTGTCGGCCTTGGCCACTTTCACCACATGCTGGGTGACGGCTTCGGCCGCGGTGTTTTTCGGCGCGACATCGATGCTGATCGGGTCCCGCAGCAGCCCGCGGGCCAGCCGCTCGATATCCGGCGAGAACGTGGCCGAGAACAGCAGGTTCTGGCGCTGCGCGGGCAGCATCTTCAGCACACGCTTGATGTCATGGATGAAGCCCATGTCGAGCATGCGGTCGGCTTCATCAAGCACCAGGGTCTCGATCCGCGACAGGTCAATCGCCCGCTGCTGATGCAGGTCGAGCAAGCGCCCGGGGGTGGCGGTCACGATGTCGACGCCGCGTCGCAGTTTTTCGATCTGCGGGTTGATGCCGACACCGCCGAAAATCACGGTGCTGCGCAGCCGCATGTCCGCACCGTACTTTTTCAGCGACGCATCAATCTGCGCGGCCAGTTCGCGTGTCGGGCACAGAATCAGTACCCGGGGCGACGGGCCACCGCGCTCGCGGGCGCTCAGCCGTTGCAGGATCGGGAGCGCGAATGCGGCCGTCTTGCCCGTGCCGGTTTGCGCGGTCGCCAGGACATCGTGGCCCTCCAGCAGGACCGGGATGGCCTTGGCCTGGATGGGGCTGGGTTGGGTGTAACCGGCACCGTCGAGGGCGCGGCAGAGTTCGGGCAACAGGCCCAGGGCGGCAAAGGCCGACACCTCAGTGGTCATGGCCGCCGTCGTGGGTGTGGCCATGCGCGATCTCCTGCTCGGTGGCGACGCGCACATCTGTGATTTCCACATCAAAGTGCAGTGTCTCGCCGGCCAAGGGGTGATTGCCGTCCACCGTGACGGTCTCGTCGTCAACCGCGGCGATCACGACCATGCGGGGGCCCTGGTCGGTCTCGGCATTGAAGCGCATGCCCGGCTCGACCGGCTGGTCACCAAACGCGGTGCGCGGCACCTGCTGCACGAGCCCGTCGTGCTTCTCGCCGTAGCCTGTTTCCGGTGGTACAACCACGCTGACTTTATCGCCGGTGGTTTTGCCTTCCAGCTCGGCCTCGAGGCCAGGCACGATGTTATGCGCGCCGTGCAGATAGGCCATGGGTTCGCGGCCGACGGAGCTGTCGATGGTCTCGCCCTGAGGGTTTTTCAGGGTGTAATGAAAATGGGCAACATGCCCGGATGCAATTTGCATGGGGGATCCTCGAGTGGGATGGGGGACGCCACCATCACACGCGCGGATTCGCAACATGGGCGATCCGGGCTGGCGGCACATACAACAAAGCCCGCGCAGGGCGGGCGTTTGTCGGAGAAACGATTGCGCCGGAGCGCTTACTTGATTTTCGCTTCCTTGAACTCGACGTGCTTGCGCACGACGGGGTCATATTTTTTGAACACGAACTTGTCGGGAGTGTTCCGCTTGTTCTTGTCCGTCGTGTAGTAGTAGCCCGTGCCTGCGGTGGACACCAGCTTGATCTTGTCGCGTGCTTTGCTCTTGGCCATGACTTAGACCTTCGTGCCGTTGGCGCGCAGTTCGGCAACGACGGTGTCGATGCCGCGCTTGTCGATGATGCGCATGCCGTGCGAGGAGACGCGCAGCGATACAAACCGCTTCTCGGCTTCCAGCCAGAAACGCTTGTGATGCAGATTCGGCAGAAAACGGCGACGGGTCTTGCGGTTGGAGTGCGAGACGTTGTTGCCGCTTTGCGGGCCCTTGCCAGTGACCTGACAGACTCGGGACATGACGTAAATCCTTGATTGGGTCTGCATCCGTCACCAGCGCACGGGGCGCGATGGGCTGCAGCAGGCATTGATTAGCCGCGTATCATGCCACGCGCTGTGGCGGCTTACAACCAGCCGCGCTCGGCAAAACTCACATCGCCAGGGTTGCCGATCACGAAGTGATCCAGAACCCGCACTTCGACCAAGGCCAGGGCGCTTTGCAAACGCGTGGTGATGGTGCGGTCTGATTGCGAGGGCTCGGCAACGCCGGACGGATGATTGTGCGCAAGAATCACGGCGGCGGCATTGAGCTGCAAGGCGCGGCGCACGACCTCACGTGGATAGACGCTGGCCCCGTTGATTGTCCCCTGGAACATCTCGTCGAGCCGGATCAGCCGATGGCGTGTGTCCAGCCAGACGCAGCAGAACACCTCGGCTTCGCGGTCGCTCAGATGGCTGCGCAGCAGGGCGATAGCCGAGCGTGAGTCGGTCAGGGGGCCGGCGCGCATCAGCCCCTGGGCCTGAAAGCGGCGGTTCATTTCGAGCATGGCCTGGACCTGGACATAGGTGCTGTCGCCCAGGCCGCGCTGGCGACAGAAGTGTTCCCGGTCGGCGGAGAAGAGTCCGCGCAGGCCGTCGCAATCGCGGAGCAGACGGTGGGCCATGCTCAGCGCATCCTGACCGGCCACGCCGGTACGCAGAAATACCGCCAGCAGCTCGGCGTCGGCCAGCGCGCCCGGCCCATAGCGCAATAGTTTTTCGCGGGGACGCTGATCGGCAGGCCAGTGCTTGATGTGCCGCGGGGGCGTAAGCGCAGTGGAAGCGAGGGCCGCGGGCGGGGCAGAACCATTCATCGGCGGGGGACATGTAGGGCTGTGAGCTACCATTTCGGGGTTTTTCGGCGGAATCGGACATGCCCCGCAACATTCTTCTCGGCATTTCGGGTGGCATTGCCGCCTATAAGGCCTGCGACCTGACCCGGCGACTGCGTGAGCGTGGCCATGCGGTGCAGGTGGTGATGACGGCGGGGGCGCAGGAATTCGTCACGCCGCTGACACTGCAGGCGCTGTCCGGCCGGGAGGTGCGCACGACGCTGTTCGATACCGGCGCAGAGGCCGCGATGGGGCATATCGAGCTGGCGCGCTGGGCCGACGTTGTTGTGGTCGCGCCGGCCAGTGCCGATCTGCTGGCGCGGGCCGCGCAGGGGATGGCCAATGATTTGCTGACCACGGTGCTGCTGGCGACGGCTGCCCCGGTGCTGCTGGCGCCGGCGATGAACCAGCAGATGTGGGCGCATCCGGCGGTTCAGGCGAATCTGGCGCTATTACAGAAGCGTGGCGTGCGGATCATCGGCCCGGCCTCGGGCGAACAGGCCTGCGGGGATGTCGGCGCGGGGCGGATGGTGGAACCGCTGGCGATTGTCGAGGTGGTAGAGGCCGCTCTCGATGCCGATGGCGCATCGGAAGCCGATGGGCCCCTGACGACGCCGGCGGGCGATTCGTTGCGCGCGCTGGCCGGTGTCAACGTGTTGCTCACGGCCGGCCCGACGCGCGAGGCGCTTGATCCGGTCCGGTTTCTGTCCAACCGCTCGTCAGGGCGCATGGGCTTTGCGCTGGCGCAGGCGCTGGCTGACGCCGGCGCGGCGGTGACGCTGGTACATGGACCATGCACGGTTCCGGTGCCGGTGGGAGTGGACGCCGTGGCGGTAGAGTCGGCGCTCGACATGCATGCCGCGGTGATGGCCCGGGCGGCGGATGCGGCGATCTTCGTGGCCACGGCGGCCGTGGCGGATTACCGCGCGGAAGCCATCGCGGACGCCAAGATCAAGAAGTCCGCCGACGCGATGCAGGTGCAGCTGGTCAAGAATCCGGACATCCTTGCTGACGTCACCGCGCATCATGCGGATATCTTCGCTGTGGGCTTCGCGGCGGAAACCCACGAGGTGGCGCACTACGCGCGCGACAAGATGCAGCGCAAGAACCTGGCGATGATCTGCGCCAACGAGGTGGGCGACGGCAAGGGCTTTGAAGTGCTCGACAACGCACTGCACGTGTTCTGGCCGGGCGGGGACCGGCGCCTGGGGCCGTCGCCCAAGCCGGCCCTGGCGGCCGAGCTGGTCGCACTGATAGCGGCCCGATTTATTGCCGCCGGGGCGCCTCGTGCGGCCCGGACATCCGCGCCCGCGGCGGGGTGAATCGCGCGATCACCCGCGTTTCCTTACTTTTTCGATCAGACACTGTTGACTAGAACGGGACTTTCGTGAACATCGATTACAAGATTCTCGACCCGAGACTCGGGCGTGACTTCCCCCTGCCGGCCTACGCCACCGACGGATCGGCGGGTCTGGATCTGCGGGCGCTGCTGGAGGCGCCGCTGGAGCTGGCGCCGGGTCAGACCACGCTGATTCCGACCGGCATGGCCATCCATATCGGTGACCCGGGGGTTGCGGCGGTGATCCTTCCGCGCTCGGGGCTGGGGCATAAGCACGGCATCGTGCTCGGCAACCTGGTCGGGCTGATTGACTCGGACTATCAGGGCCAGCTGGTCGTCAGCTGCTGGAATCGTGGGGACACCACCTTCCGCGTCGAGATCGGCGAGCGCATTGCGCAGCTGGTGTTCGTGCCGGTCATCCGCCCGCGCTTGCAGGAAGTCGCCGACTTCACCCCCAGCGACCGCGGCGACGGCGGTTTCGGCCATACCGGGAAACACTGATGCCTATCGACAACGCACGCGCTCACGAGATTGCGCATGTTCTGACCGAAGCACTGCCATACATCCGCCGCTTCCGGCGCAAAACGGTGGTGGTCAAGTACGGCGGCAACGCGATGATTGACCCGAAGCTGCAAAGCGGCTTTGCACGCGACATCGTGCTGATGAAACTGGTCGGCATTGACCCTGTGGTCGTGCATGGCGGCGGGCCGCAGATTGGCCAGCTGCTTGATCGCCTGGGCAAGAAAAGCGAGTTCATCGGCGGCATGCGGGTCACCGATGCCGAGACGATGGACGTCGTCGAGATGGTGCTGGGCGGTCTGGTCAATAAGCAGATTGTGAGCCTGATCAACCAGCACGGCGGCCGTGCGGTGGGCCTGACCGGCAAGGATGGTGGGTTGATTCGCGCGCGCCAGATCGAGGGCGAGGATGACCTGGGCCGGGTCGGTGTGGTCGAAGCCATTGATCCCGACGTGGTGCTGAATCTCGAGCAGGGCGGGTTCATTCCGGTTATCGCGCCGGTGGGGGTCGATGGCGAAGGACGGACCTACAACATCAATGCGGACCTTGTTGCGGGCACGCTGGCGGGCGTGCTGAAGGCCGAGAAGTTGATGTTGCTGACCAACACCTCGGGGGTGCTGGATCGTGATGGCCAGCTGCTGACCGGCCTGTCACCGCAGCGGGTGCAGGCGTTGATTGCCGACGGCACGATCTACGGCGGCATGTTGCCCAAAATCCGATGCGCGCTGGATGCCGTGGCCTCGGGGGTGCGCGCCGCGCACATTATCGATGGCCGGGTTGAACATGCGTGCCTGCTGGAGCTGTTTACCGATGCCGGCGTTGGAACCTTGATTCGCGGCTGAGCCCGACGACGGCGCACGCGGTGTAGTGGGACGGTCAGTCCCCGCTGTCGGAGCGGCGCCCGCCGAGCAGCTGCCGCAGCCGGCGTTCATCCTGGGCAAATTGCTCGGCCACGGTTTCGCGCTCGGCCTTGACGCTGCCGATGCGGCGCTCGGCTTCGTCCCGGGTGCGCGTG